>NZ_VYKE01000107.1:0-19894 GCF_032424515.1 Pseudomonas sp. JV245A | reverse complement strand
TGGCGCCGGTGGCGGCGAAACCGCCGAACAGCGGGGTGACCAGGTTGGCGATGCCCTGGCCCATCAGTTCCTGGTTGGAGTCATGGCGGGTGCCAGCCATGCCATCGGCCACCACCGCCGACAGCAGCGATTCGATGGCCCCGAGCATGGCGATGGCGAAGG
The DNA here is from genome assembly GCF_032424515.1 of Pseudomonas sp. JV245A. Classification (NCBI taxonomy): domain Bacteria; kingdom Pseudomonadati; phylum Pseudomonadota; class Gammaproteobacteria; order Pseudomonadales; family Pseudomonadaceae; genus Pseudomonas; species Pseudomonas sp. JV245A. The sequence continues at coordinate 19,732 of NZ_VYKE01000107.1, read as the reverse complement.
CCGGGCCGATCAGGTCCAGGACCCGCGGCAGGCTGACCTCTGGAAACTGCAACGCCGGCAAGCCCTGGGGAATGCCACCGAAGGCACTGCCAATGGTGGCCACGCCCTGGAACTGGAACAGCGACTGCAAGGCCGTGGCCAGGGTCATGGCCAGCAGGGGGGCCGGCAAACGCTTGAGCTGGGGGATGCGCGGCACCCATAGCAGCAGCGCCAGGCTCAGCAGGGCCAGCAGGGTGGTGGTCAGGTGCAGTTGGGGCAGGGCTTGCAGCAGGTGCCAGAGTTTCTGATGAAAGTGCTCGCCGCTGACCGCGGGCAGGCCGAAGAAATCCTTCCACTGGCTGACCCAAATGATTACCCCGATACCGGCGGTGAAACCCAGGATCACTGGGTCCGGGATGAACTTGATCAGGGCGCCCAGGCGGCTGATGCCCAGCAGGAACAGGATCAACCCGGCCATCAGGGTCGCCAGTTGCAGGCCGCCGACCCCGTATTGGGCGGTGACCCCGGCGAGGATCACGATAAAGGCCCCGGTGGGCCCGGCGATCTGCACCCGGCTGCCGCCGAACAGCGACACCAGCAGGCCGCCGACGATGGCGGTGTAGATGCCCTGTTCGGGCTTGACCCCGGAGGCGATGGCGAAGGCCATGGCCAGGGGCAGCGCCACCACTGCGACAATCACCCCGGACACCAGGTTGCGGCCCCAGTGCGCACGTCCCAGCAATCCGGCTTTCCACGCCTCGCGTATGGCAATCATGGCTCTGTCCTGAAGTCTGTCCGGCTCATCATAGCCCCGGCCGGGGAGTGTCGGCCCCTGTCCTGGATCAGGCTTTGTCCCACTGTCGCGCAGACGCGGCCTAGACACATCCATCAGTCTTGCGAATGGCCGATCATGCAGGGTTTCGGCAGGGGCTGATGGTTAACAAAAGATAACGTGGCGTCGATTGTCAGACCTTTCCAAAGCCCGATAGGATAGCCCGCAGCCGAAGGGGCTCTAGATTGCAGTTTCCAGGACGATCGTCATGCTCGCCCAGGCCTGCGCAGCCCCCTCAAGGCGCCCTGAGAGGTTGAATGACCTGACAATAATAATGGGGGAATGGTCTATGAGTGAGCCTGTCATGGGTGTGGTTGTTGGCCGCCCGCCGGCGCTGCGCACGTTCGCACTGTTGGCTACAGCGCTCTCGCTGTTGGGCGTCGTGACGCTGTCGACGCCAGTCCTGGCCGCTGCCACTGCAGCGGATTCTGTCTATTCCATCGAATCGCCCAAGGCGGCGAAAAGCCTGATGCTCGATGTGGTCCACGCCGGCAAGCGCCTGGTGGCGGTGGGCGATCGCGGGCACATTCTCTATTCCGACGACCAGGGCCAGACCTGGGTCCAGGCCAAGGTGCCGACCCGGCAACTGCTGACGGCGGTGTACTTCGTCGATGATAAGCGCGGCTGGGCGGTGGGCCACGATGCCCAGGTCCTGGCCAGCAGTGACGGCGGTGCCACCTGGACCCGGCAGTTCCAGGACCTCAAGCGCGAGGCACCCTTGCTCGATGTATGGTTCAAGGACACCCAGACCGGCTACGCCGTGGGCGCCTACGGGGCCCTGCTGGAAACCAGCGATGGTGGCCAGCATTGGGAGGACGTCAGCGACCGTCTGGACAACGAGGACCAGTTCCACCTCAACGCCATTGCCCAGGTCAAGGATTCCGGGCTGTTCATTGTCGGCGAGCAGGGCAGCATGTTCCGCTCCGCCGATGACGGGCAGACCTGGGAGCGCCTCGAAGGCCCCTATGAAGGCTCGTTGTTCGGCGTGATCGGTACCGGCCAGCCGGCCACTCTGCTGGTCTATGGCCTGCGCGGCAATCTCTACCGCTCCACGGATTTTGGCAGCACCTGGGAACAGGTGGAGTTGAACGCCGCCCGTGGCGCCCTGGAGTTCGGCCTGTCGGGGGCGACCCTGCTGGACGATGGCTCGCTGGTGATCGTCGGCAACGGCGGCAGCGTGATCCGCAGCACCGACCACGGCCAGACCTTCAGCGTATTCAACCGTGCGGACCGCATCTCGCTGTCGGCGGTCACCGCTGCCGGCAACGGCGACCTGATCCTGGCCGGGCAGGGCGGTGTACGGGTTTCTGCAGCAACGGGCGCTGAACTCGGCCAATAAGCCGGGCACATAATAAGAAGGTGGGGAATTCCATGAGCAGTCATCACCAGGACAAGGCGAACTTTCTTGAGCGCCTGATTTTCAATAACCGCCCGGCAGTGATCTTCATCTGCTTGCTGGTCAGCGCTTTCCTGTTCTGGCAGGCGACCCTGATCCGGCCGTCCACCAGCTTCGAGAAGATGATCCCGCTCAAGCACCCGTTCATCGAGCGGATGATGGAGCACCGCAACGACCTGGCGAACCTGGGCAACACCGTGCGCATCTCGGTGGAGGCCCGTGACGGCGACATCTTCACCAAGGACTACATGGAAACCCTGCGGCAGATCAACGACGAGGTGTTCTACATCTCCGGCGTCGATCGCTCCGGGCTCAAGTCGCTGTGGAGCCCCAGCGTGCGCTGGACCGAAGTGACCGAAGAGGGCTTCGCCGGCGGCGAGGTGATTCCCCAGAGCTACAACGGTTCGGCCGACAGCCTCGAACAGCTGCGCAACAACGTGCTCAAGTCCGGCCAGGTCGGGCGCCTGGTGGCCAACGACTTCAAGTCCAGCATCGTCGATATCCCGCTGCTGGAGTCCTACCCGGACCCGCAGGACCAGGGCAAGCTGCTGGCCCTGGACTACCAGAAATTCTCCCACCAGCTGGAAGAGAAGATCCGCGATAAGTTCGAGGCGCAGAACCCCAATGTGAAGATCCACATCGTCGGCTTCGCCAAGAAGGTCGGCGACCTGATCGACGGCCTGATCATGGTGGTGATGTTCTTCGGCGTGGCCTTCATCATCACCCTGGTGCTGCTGTACTGGTTCACCTGGTGCATCCGCAGCACCATCGCGGTGTTGATCACCACCCTGGTGGCGGTGGTCTGGCAACTGGGCCTGATGCACGCCTTCGGCTTCGGCCTGGACCCGTATTCGATGCTGGTGCCGTTCCTGATCTTCGCCATCGGCATTTCCCACGGGGTGCAGAAGATCAACGGCATCGCCTTGCAGTCCAGTGATGCCGACAATGCCCTGACCGCGGCGCGGCGCACCTTTCGCCAGCTGTTCCTGCCGGGGATGATCGCGATCCTCGCCGACGCCGTGGGCTTCATCACCTTGCTGATCATCGATATCGGGGTGATCCGCGAGCTGGCCATCGGTGCCTCCATCGGTGTGGCGGTGATCGTGTTCACCAACCTGATCCTGCTGCCGGTGGCGATTTCCTACGTCGGCATCAGCAAGCGCGCCATCGAACGCAGCAAGAAGGACGCTTCCCGCGAGCATCCGTTCTGGCGCCTGCTGTCTAACTTCGCCAGCCCCAAAGTCGCGCCGATTTCCATCGCCCTGGCCCTGGTGGCCTTTGCCGGCGGCCTCTGGTACAGCCAGAACCTGAAGATCGGCGACCTCGACCAGGGCGCCCCGGAGTTGCGTCCCGATTCGCGCTACAACAAGGACAACAACTTCATCATCAGCAACTACTCCACCAGTTCCGACGTGCTGGTGGTGATGGTCAAGACCGCGGCCGAAGGTTGCTCGCGCTATGAGGCCATGGCGCCCATCGACGAGTTGATGTGGAAGATGCAGAACACCGAGGGCGTGCAGTCGGCGATTTCCCTGGTGACCGTCTCCAAGCAGATGATCAAGGGCATGAACGAGGGCAACCTGAAGTGGGAAACCCTGTCGCGCAACCCTGACGTACTGAACAACTCCATTGCCCGGGCCGACGGCCTGTACAACAACAACTGCTCCCTGGCGCCGGTGCTGGTGTTCCTCAACGACCACAAGGCCGCGACCCTGGACCGTGCGGTGCATGCGGTGCAGGAGTTCGCCACGCAGCACAACAAGGACGGCCTGGAGTTCATTCTCGCTGCCGGCAACGCCGGGATCGAGGCCGCTACCAACGAGGTGATCAAGGAGTCCGAGCTGACCATCCTGATCCTGGTCTACATCTGCGTGGCCGGCATGTGCATGATCACCTTCCGCTCCTGGGCGGCGACCCTGTGCATCGTCCTGCCACTGGTGCTGACGTCGGTGCTGGGCAACGCGCTGATGGCCTTCATGGGCATCGGGGTCAAGGTGGCGACCCTGCCGGTGGTGGCGCTGGGGGTGGGCATCGGCGTGGACTACGGCATCTATATCTACAGCCGCCTGGAGAGCTTCCTGCGGGCCGGCCTGCCGCTGCAGGAGGCCTACTACCAGACCCTGCGCTCCACCGGCAAGGCCGTGCTGTTCACCGGCCTGTGCCTGGCCATCGGCGTGTGCACCTGGATCTTCTCGGCCATCAAGTTCCAGGCCGACATGGGCCTGATGCTGACCTTCATGCTGCTGTGGAACATGTTCGGTGCCCTGTGGCTGCTGCCGGCCCTGGCGCGATTCCTGATCAAGCCGGAGAAGCTGGCGGGGCAGAAGGGCAACTCGCTGTTCGCCCACTGATCCCGTTGCATGAGTACTCAGCCGCACCCTCGGGTGCGGCTTTTTCATGCCCGGTGTTCCGAGGGGAAAGCAGGTGGTGCTGAAGAAGCGGGCGGCCCCGGCAGTGCCTGTCGGAGGGTGTATCCGGGGCAGTCGCTTGCGCGGCGCAATGCTGGCCCAACCCGGCAGCGCCAATCAGCTATCATTGCGCCTTTCCATCTGATGACTGATCGCTATGACCGCTGCTACCGACACCTTGCTCTGCGCCCTTGAAGCCTGCGACATGCTGGAAATCGACGGCCTGCACGCCTTCGATTTCACCCTCGACGAGCAGCGCCTGCTGATCGAGTGCATGGACGGCCGCGCGGCCAAGCGCTGGAGCTTTACCCTGGCCCAGGTCCAGGCCGCGACCTTCGACCAGGACTTGCAGAGCTGGACCCTGGCAGGCGACTCCGGTGAGCACCGCCTGGTGTGCATGAGCGCGTTCAGTGCCCGCGACGAAGAGGAAGGTGAACATGAAGATGCGTAATTTCTGGCCCCTGCTGATGGCCGGCAGTGTCGGTGCCATGGCGGTCCAGGCCGCGCCGGCCACCGAAACCCATGAGCTGCTGGTGGGGTCCTATACCCAGGGCCAGAGCCAGGGGCTGTACCGCCTGCAATTCAATGAGCGCACCGGGCAGATCGACCCCAAGCCGCTGCAGGTGGTGAAGAGCTCCAACCCGTCCTGGCTGACCTTGTCCAAGGACCTCAAGTTCGTCTTCGCGGTGAATGAGAACAGCCCGGGGCAGGCCGACCCCATCGGTCGTGTCAGCAGCTACAGCCTGGCGCCGAAAACCCATCAACTGAGCCTGATCAACCAGGTGCAGAGCCAGGGTAACGAGCCCACCCATTCCAGCCTGAGTGCCGACGGCAACTACCTGTTCGTCAGCAACTATTCGGTGGATGTGGATCCGGGCGGCAGCCTGGCGGTGGTGCCGGTCAGCGATGACGGTCATCTGTCGCCGGTGGTGCAGCTCACCAGTCATCCGGCCAGCCGGGTCGACCCCGAGCGCCAGCAATCGGCTCACGTGCATTCGTCGGTGCCGTCCCCGGACGGCAAGTTCCTGTTCGCCAACGACCTGGGTGCGGACAAGATCTTCGTCTATCGCTATGACCCCAAGGCCAATGCGGAACACCCGCTGAGCCCGGCCGACCCGGCCTTCGTCCAGCTGCCGCCGGGCAGCGGCCCGCGGCACCTGCTGTTCAGCGCCGATGGCAAGCATGCCTACCTGACCATGGAAATGAGCGCTCAACTGGCGGTGTTCGACTACCAGAACGGCAAGCTGACTCAGCGTCAGATGCTCGACCTGGCGGCCAACGGCTCCAAGGAGAAAAAGGCCGCCGCGGCCTTGCATGCTTCCAAGGACGGCCAGTACCTGTATGTCAGCAACCGGGGCACCGCCAACCAGTTGCTGGTGTTTGCCATCGACCCGGCCAATGGCCAGCTCAAGGAAATCCAGCGGCGTTCGGTGGAAGGCGATCACCCACGGGAGTTCAGCCTCGACCCGAGCAACCGCTATGTGCTGATCGGCAACCAGAAAAGCAACGAGATCGTGGTGATCGAGCGCGACGCCAAGACCGGTTTCCTGGGCAAGACCGTGCAGAAACTGCCGTTCGATTCCCCCAGCGATATCAAATTCCTGGTGCGTCAATAGACCGCAGGCCCCGGCATCCGGGGCCTGACTCCTTCTATTAACGACGCTGATAATGGCTACTGCCGCAAAGAATTTTTTCCCGCCAACCCTCGGGAGTAAGTTTGCTTCACGGCCCACACGGGCAAGCAAGCCAACTGAATACGAGGGTTACCGCCATGAACTTCAATCTCTTCTCCGTGATCGCAGCCTCCGCCATTTCCGCCACCGTGGCACTGCCTGCCAGCGCCAGCGTGGAAATCAGCCAGAAGAAATCCAGCACCAACACCTACACCCAGAAGTACCTGCAACAAAGCGCCAACTTCTACGCCGCCCTGGATCACAAAGCCCAGCAATGAGCGCTCCGGATCACCCCGCAAGCAGCAAACCCAAGGTATGCAGGAGCGAAGTCACTGAAGCAGTGATGTCGCTCCTGCATCACCTGTTTGCGACTTATTCTTCCCGCCAGGCAAATTTTGCTTGGTAGTGTCATATAGCCATGTGTTTAAATTTGACGCTGAATTATTGACTCTTTCCCGAGCAAGGATCGATAGCATGGTGATGCGTCTGACCGTGGTTCTGCTGTTGCTCTACTCCACCCCCATCCTGTCCTCTGCCCAGCCTGTCGAAGGCGAGCCGGAGACTTCCCGCGAGCGTCTGACCAGCCTGTTGCAGGACTGAGACGCCGGTTTAAAGCATCAAGAAAATTGATGATGGCTATGGATATAAACGTCTTTCTACTGGCGTTTGATTGATAGATCCTCTGGGCACGAAAACGCCTCAGGAGATCACCATGGCCCGTTCGATCCTCAGTTCCGCCAAGCACGGCGCCTACCTGGCGCTGGGGCTTTATCTGCTTCTGATGCTCTGGGCCAGCCTGGCTGCGGGCCTGCCGAGCGCTGCGTTGATTGATTCCGGCGCGGCAAGCGGCCAGGGCCCGGTACTCCATGCCGAAGCGGGGAGACGGCCATGAAAGGGCGCCGTCTGATGATCACCGCCTTCCTCGCGTTCTTCACCAATGGCACCAGCCTGCTGGGGCTGGGCCAGGGTTCGGCCGGAGCATTGGCGCGGGCCATCGAATGCAATCACCAGATCGCCCATCACAGCCAGGGGGCCAAGGCTCCGGCGCTGCTGGCGGGCAATCCACCGGGCAAATCCGCTGCGGCCTTTCCCGGGCCTTTCGCCCTGGATTGCCCACAGGCACGGGTATGCCCGGCCATGGCGGCCTGAGACGAGAAGAGGCGGGCAAGAGAAGAAGGGGCCCCGGAACCGGGACCCCATGCAGCGATGTCAGTCCTTGGACGAACCGCGTTTCACCAGTTTCATCACCACCACGAAGAACACCGGCACGAAGATCACTGCCAGGGTTGCGGTGATCATGCCGCCGATCACCCCGGTACCGATCGCCTGCTGGCTGGCGGAGCTGGCGCCGGTGGCGATGGCCAGGGGCACCACGCCGAGGATGAACGCCAGCGAGGTCATGACGATGGGGCGCAGGCGCAGGCGTGCAGCCTGCACCGTGGCATCGATCAGGTCGTGGCCTTCGTCGTACAGGCTCTTGGCGAACTCGATGATCAGGATCGCGTTCTTCGCCGACAGGCCGATGATGGTGATCAGGCCGACCTTGAAGAACACGTCGTTGGGCATGCCGCGCAGGCTCACCGCCAGCACTGCGCCCAGTACCCCCAGGGGCACCACCAGCAGCACCGAGGTGGGAATCGACCAGCTCTCGTAGAGCGCCGCCAGGCACAGGAACACGATCAGCAGCGACAGGCCCAGCAGCATCGGCGCCTGGCTGCCGGACAGCCGTTCCTGGAGTGACAGGCCGGTCCATTCCAGGCCCAGCCCGGTGGGCAACTGCGCCACCAGCCGTTCGATTTCCTGCATGGCTTCACCGGTACTGTGGCCAGGGGCCGGCTCGCCGGAGACGGCAATGGCCGGGTAGCCGTTGTAGCGGGTCAGTTGCGCAGGGCCCAGGCTCCAGCTGGCGCGGACGAAGGCCGACAGCGGCACCATCTTGCCGGCGCTGTTGCGCACGTTCAGGCGCAGCAAGTCTTCGACCTGGCTGCGCTGGTCGCCTTCGGCCTGGATCACCACCCGCTGCATCCGCCCCTGGTTGGGGAAGTCGTTGACGTAGGACGACCCCAGGGCGGTGGACAGCAGGCTGCCGATATCGGCAAAGGACACGCCCAGGGCGTTGGCCTGCTTGCGGTCGACCTCCAGTTGCACCTGCGGCGCTTCGGCCAGGGCACTTTCCCGGACGTTGGCCAGGATCGGGCTCTTTTCCGTGGCCTTGAGCAGCTCGTCCCGGGCCTGCATCAGGGCCGCGTGGCCGACGCCGCCACGGTCCTGCAGGCGGAACTCAAAGCCGCTGGAGGTGCCCAGGCCATCGATCGGCGGCGGCAGCACGGCGTACACCACGGCATCCTTGATCGCGCCGAGGGCGGCGTTGGCGCGGTCGGCGATGGACATCGCCGAATCCTCGCTGCCCCGTTGCGACCAGTCCTTGAGCGTGGTGAAGGCCAGCGCGGCGTTCTGCCCGTTACCCGAGAAGCTGAAGCCGAGAATGATGGTGCTGTCGCCGACTCCCGGTTCGCTGGCGTTGTGCGCTTCGATCTGCTCCACCACCTTGATCGTGCGGTTCTGGCTGGCACCAGGTGGCAGCTGGATGTCGGTGATGGTGTAGCCCTGGTCCTCCACGGGCAGGAAGGAGGAGGGCAGGCGGCTGAACAGCAGCGCCATGATCGCCAGCAGCGCCAGGTAGATCAGCAGGTAGCGGCCGGTACGCTTGAGGGCATAGGTCACGCCGCCCTGATAGCTGTCGCTCAGGCGTTCGAAGCGCCGGTTGAACCAGCCGAAGAACCCCGTGCGTTCATGGTGTTCGCCCGCCGCAATGGGCTTGAGCAGGGTGGCGCACAGGGCCGGGGTCAGGGTCAGGGCGAGGAACGCCGAGAACAGGATCGAGGTGGCCATGGACAGCGAGAACTGCTGGTAGATCACCCCCACCGAGCCGGGCATGAAGGCCATGGGGATGAACACCGCCACCAGCACCAGGGTGATGCCGATGATGGCCCCGGTGATCTGCTGCATCGCCTTGCGCGTGGCTTCCTTGGGCGACAGGCCTTCGGTGGCCATGATCCGCTCGACGTTCTCCACCACCACGATGGCATCGTCCACCAGGATGCCGATGGCCAGCACCATGCCGAACATGGTCAGCACGTTGATCGAGAACCCCAGGGCCAGCATGGTGGCGAAGGTGCCCATCAGGGCCACGGGCACCACCAGGGTGGGGATCAGGGTGTAGCGGATGTTCTGCAGGAACAGGAACATCACCAGGAACACCAGCACCATGGCTTCGGCCAGGGTGTAGAGCACCTTGGTGATCGAGACCTTGACGAAGGGCGAGGTGTCGTAGGGGATCTTGTATTCCACGCCGGCCGGGAAATAGCGCGACAGCTCGTCCATCTTGGCGCGGATCAGGGTCGCGGTATTCAACGCGTTGGCCCCGGGGGACAACTGCACGCCCACCGCGGTGGACGGCTTGCCGTTCAGGCGGGTGCCGTACTGGTATTCCTGGCTGCCGACTTCCACCCGGGCCACATCGCCGATGCGTACCGTGGAGCCGTCGGGGTTGGCCCGCAGGACGATATCGGCAAACTCTTCAGGGCTGGAAAGCTGGCCCTTGACCAGGATGGTCGCGGTGATTTCCTGGCTGGCAGGGTTGGGCAGGTCGCCGATGCTGCCGGCCGGAACCTGGGCGTTCTGCGCCGCCACCGCGGCGTTGACGTCGGCCGGGGTCAGGTTGAAACCGATCAGTTTCTGCGGGTCGAGCCAGATCCGCATGGCCCGCTCGGCACCGTACAACTGGGCCTTGCCGACGCCATCGAGGCGGCGGATCTCGTTCATCACGTTGCGCGCCAGGTAGTCGCTGAGGGCGACATCGTTCAGGCGGCCGTCACTGGAGGTCAGGGTGATCAGCAAGAGGAAGCCGGCGGAGACTTTCTCCACCTGTAGGCCCTGCTGGGTCACCGCCTGGGGCAGGCGCGGTTCCACCGCCTTGAGACGGTTCTGCACGTCCACCTGGGCCAGTTCCGGGTTGGTACCCGGCTGGAAGGTGGCGGTGATGGTGGCGCTGCCGAGGCTGCTCTGGGACGAGAAGTACAGCAGGTGGTCGGCACCATTGAGCTCCTGCTCGATCAGGCTGACCACCGATTCGTCCAGGGTCTGTGCCGAGGCGCCCGGGTAGGCGGCGTAGATCTCGATCTGCGGCGGGGCCACGGTGGGGTATTGCGCCACCGGCAGTTGGGGGATCGCCAGGGCACCGGCCAACAGGATGAAGAAGGCGACCACCCAGGCGAATACCGGGCGGTCAATAAAGAATTGCGGCATGTGTACTACCTACTGGCCAGGGTTCTGGACGTGCGCAAGGGGGCTGGCGTCGATTTCCACCGGCTCGCCGGGGCGGGCGTGTTGCAGGCCTTCGACAATCACCCGGTCACCGGGCTTGAGGCCCTCGGTGACAATCCAGCGATCGTTCTGCACTCCACCCAGTTGCACCGGGTGCTGCACCACGTTGTTTTGCGCATCCACCAGCAGCACCTGGGCGATGCCGGCGCTGTCGCGCTGGATGGCCCGCTGCGGCACGCTGATGCCTTGCTGGTTGACCGCCTGTTCCAGGCGCACGCGCACGAAACTGCCGGGCAGCAGGTCGAGGTCCGGGTTGGGGAACTCGCTGCGCAGGATGATCTGCCCGGTACTCGGGTCAACGCTGATATCGGCGAACAACAGCTTGCCCGGCAGCGGGTAGAGGCTGCCGTCGTCCTGGATCAGGGTCGCCTTGGCCTGGTCCTTGCCCACCTGCTGCAACTGGCCGGCGCGGAAGGCCCGGCGCAGGTCGTTGAGTTCACGGGTGGACTGGGTCAGGTCGGCGTGGATCGGGTCCAGTTGCTGGATCAGCGCCAGCGGCGTGGTCTCGTTCTGGCCCACCAGGGCGCCTTCGGTGACCAGGGCGCGGCCGACCCGGCCGGAAATCGGCGCGGTGACGGTGGCATAGCCGAGGTTGAGCTTGGCCCGCTGCACCGCGGCCTGGTTGGCGGCGACGTCGGCGCTGGCCTGGCGTGCCGCAGCCCGGGCATTGTCGTATTCCTGGCCGCTGATGGCCTGGTCGGCGACCAGCTTGGAATAGCGCTGCTCCTGCAACTGCGCCTGGAAGGCGGTGGCCTCGGCCTTGCGCAGGCTGGCCTGGGCGCTGTCCAGGTCAGCCTTGAACGGGGCCGGGTCGATGCGGAACAAGACCTCGCCCTGCTTGACGTCGGAGCCTTCGCGGAAGGTCCGTTGCAGCACCACCCCGGCCACCCGGGCGCGGACTTCGGCGATCCGTGGCGCGGCGATGCGCCCGCTCAGTTCGCTGGTGATGGACAGGGCCTGGCTCTGTACGGTTTCGATCCGTACCTTGGCCGGTGGCGGCGTCTGCTCGCCTTCGGTCTTGCCACACGCGCTCAGCGCCGCTGCCAGAACGACCAGGCAGAATGGCGCAAAGAGTTTATTCGACATGCTGATACCCCAATAATGACCTCGGCATGCTAAGGGCATGGGTCAAGGCCCGCTGTGAAGCTGTGTAGGTGCTGTGTGAAAAAGTGTGAAGCCTGCGCACCGGTGCGGCCAGGGTTGTATATCCTTGGCGCCTTGCTGGTTTTGCCCGGTGCCTTATAAAGAACGCCGGTATTCTGTATTTCTTCAATAAAGATCGCTCTCCATGCCCAATATTCTTCTTGTCGAAGACGACACCGCGTTGTCCGAACTGATCGCCAGCTACCTGGAACGCAATGGCTATCAGGTCAGCGTGATCAGCCGTGGTGACCAGGTGCGGGAGCGGGCCAAGGCCAGCCCCCCGGACCTGGTGATCCTCGACCTGATGCTGCCGGGCCTGGATGGCCTGCAAGTCTGCCGCCTGTTGCGCGCCGACTCGGCGACCCTGCCGATCCTGATGCTGACCGCGCGGGATGATAGCCATGATCAGGTGCTGGGTCTGGAAATGGGCGCCGACGACTATGTGACAAAACCTTGCGAACCGCGAGTGCTACTGGCCCGGGTCCGTACTTTGTTGCGCCGCAGCAGCCTCAGCGAGCCGCAGAGCGCCAGCGACCAGATCCTCATGGGCAACCTGTGCATCGACCTGTCGGAGCGCACCGTGACCTGGCGCGAGCAGTTGGTGGAGCTGTCCAGCGGCGAGTACAACCTGCTGGTGGTGCTGGCCCGGCATGCCGGTGAAGTGCTGAGCCGCGACCAGATCCTGCAGCGCCTGCGGGGCATCGAATTCAACGGCACCGATCGTTCGGTGGACGTGGCGATCTCCAAGCTGCGGCGCAAGTTCGACGATCACGCCGGCGAGGCGCGCAAGATCAAGACCGTGTGGGGCAAGGGTTACCTGTTCAGCCGTTCCGAGTGGGAATGCTGATTCCATGCTGCGCATCCTGGTCCGTCTGTACCTGATCACCATCATTGCCTTCAGCGCCGCGATCTACCTGATCCCGGACCTGGTGATCAAGGTTTTCCACGAGCGTTTCCTGGACTACAACCTGGACCAGTCCCGGGGCCTGCAGAGCCTGATCGTCAAGCAGTTCCGCGCCTTGCCGGCGCAGCAGTGGCCGACCCTGGTCAAGGAGATGGACGAGGAGTTCCACCCGCTGCAGGTGGCCCTGGTGCGCATCGACGACCCGGATTTCAGCGATTACGAGCGCGAGCGCCTGCAACGCGGCGAGAAAGTGGTGCGCCTGGGCGATTGGGGCTGGCGCACCCTGGCGGTGTCGCCGCTGGATGAACAACTGGCGGTGAAGCTGGTGGTGCCGCCGGACCCGCTGGACGTCAACCTGCTGTACTGGAGTATCAATGTCCTGATCGTCGCCGTGCTGCTGGCCTGCCTGCTGCTCTGGGTGCGCCCGCACTGGCGTGACCTGGAGCGCCTCAAGCGCACCGCCGAACGCTTCGGCAAGGGCCATCTGGGCGAGCGCACCCAGCTGCCCGCCAGTTCCAACATCGGCAGCCTGGCCAATGTCTTCGACACCATGGCCGGGGATATCGAAAAACTCCTGAACCAGCAGCGAGACCTGCTCAACGCGGTGTCCCACGAACTGCGCACGCCCCTGACCCGGCTGGATTTCGGCCTGGCCCTGGCGCTCTCCGACGATTTGCCGGCGGCCAGCCGCGAGCGCCTGCAAGGGCTGGTGGCGCACATTCGCGAACTGGATGAACTGGTCCTGGAGCTGCTGTCCTACAGCCGCCTGCAGAACCCGGCGTGCCTGCCGGAGCAGATCGAGGTGTCCCTGGACGAGTTCATCGACAGCATCCTGGGCAGTGTCGACGATGAGCTGGAGTCGGATATCGTCATCGACGTCCTGCTGCACGGTGCCCTGGAACGTTTCACCCTGGACCCGCGGCTGACCGCCCGGGCCTTGCAGAACCTGTTGCGCAATGCCACCCGTTATTGCGAGAAGCGCATCCAGGTGGGGGTACTGGTCAGCGACGACGGCTGCGAGATCTGGGTCGACGATGACGGCATCGGCATTCCCGACGACGAGCGCGAGCGGGTGTTCGAGCCGTTCTACCGCCTGGACCGCAGCCGCGACCGCGCCACCGGCGGCTTCGGCCTGGGCCTGGCGATCAGCCGCCGGGCCCTGGAAGCCCAGGACGGCACCCTGACCGTGGAAGCCTCGCCCCTGGGCGGCGCGCGTTTTCGCCTGAGCCTGCCGCCCCCGCCCAGGGCCTGAATCCGTAGGAGCCGGCTTGGCGGTGAAAGGGCCGCAGAGCCCAGCGCTTGTCTCAAGGCCGCCTGCCAGGCGGTGCGGCGCGGATTCGTTGGAGGAGCCGGCAAGCCGGCGCCTGCAGGGGCGGTGGCCAGTCCCGCTTTTGGCTGATGCGCTGCCTTACGGCCCGCCGCCGCCACTTGCTATAGTTCGGCCCTCATTTTCTGCCCAGTAAAGGATCACTGCCATGTCCGAATACCAAGCCTTTCGCGTCGAACTCGCTGACAACATCGCCCATGTGCAGATCAACCGCCCGGAAAAGATCAACGCCATGAACGCCGCGTTCTGGAGCGAGATCGTCGAGATCTTCCGCTGGATCGACGACACCGACGCAGTGCGCGTGGTGGTGCTCAGCGGTGCCGGCAAGCATTTTTCTTCGGGCATCGACCTGATGATGCTGGCCGGGGTGGCCAACGAACTGGGCAAGGATGTGGGCCGCAACGCGCGCCTGCTGCGGCGCAAGATCTTCCAGCTGCAAGCCTCGTTTAACGCCGTGGACAACTGCCGCAAGCCGGTGCTGGCGGCGATCCAGGGCTATTGCCTGGGGGGCGCCATCGACCTGATCAGCGCCTGCGACATGCGTTACGCCGCGGACGATGCGCAATTCTCGATCAAGGAAATCGATATCGGCATGGCTGCGGATGTCGGCACACTGCAACGTTTGCCACGTATCATCGGCGACGGCATCCTGCGCGAGCTGGCCTACACTGGGCGCACCTTCGGTGCCGAGGAAGCACGCAGCATTGGCCTGGTCAACCGGACCTATAGCGATGCCGCAAGCCTGCTGGACGGGGTCATGGGAATTGCCCGGGAGATCGCCGCCAAGTCGCCGATCGCGGTCAGCGGCACCAAGGAAATGCTCAGCTACATGCGTGACCACCGTATTGATGACGGCCTGGAATATGTCGCCACCTGGAACGCTGCCATGTTGCAGTCCAACGACTTGCGCGTGGCCATCGCCGCCCATATGAGCAAACAGAAACCCGAATTTCTGGATTGATTGACGATGATTGAACGCTGGACCACCGCAGTACTCGACACCGACCTTCCCGGCGGCTGGGCCGTGGCCCGCGGCCCGGACGGCTTTCTCTACGACGACAACGGCGCGCTGTTCCCCCGGCACTGGCTCAAGGGCCAGGACCTGCCGCTGCTGGCGGAACACGGCATCGGCCATCTCGATGGCGAGCCGGTGTACCTGCTGGAACTGAGCGCCCGCGCCGAAGTGCCGGGCTGCGGCTGGAAAGGCCTGCGGGCCTTCATGCTGGAGGGCGATCACACCCTGTACAAGGTCCTGGGCTATGCCGCGCAGATCGGCACCTGGGCCCGGGAGCACCGGTACTGCGGCAGTTGCGGGCAGCCCATGGCCCAGGTGCCGGGGGAGCGGGCGATGCATTGCCAGCCTTGCGACCTGCGCAGCTACCCGCGCATTTCACCGAGCATGATCGTGCTGATCACCCGCGGTGACGAAATCCTCCTGGCTCGTTCGCCGCGCTTCGTCACCGGGGTCTACAGCACCCTGGCAGGCTTTGCCGAGCCGGGCGAGTCGGCGGAGGACTGCCTGATTCGCGAGGTGCGCGAAGAGGTGAGCATCGAAGTCAGGAACATCCAGTACGTAGGCAGCCAATGCTGGCCGTTCCCCCATTCGATGATGCTGGGCTTTCACGCCGAATACGCCGGCGGCGAAATCATTCCCCAGGAAGACGAGATCGAGGACGCCCAGTGGTTCAGCGTCCATGCGCTACCGCCGTTGCCGGCCTCGCGCTCGATTGCCCGCTACCTGATCGATCTCTATGTGGCGCGCCGCCTAGGCCACGCTGAACCAGTGCTGCCAGGCTAGGCGCACGGTCAGCCCGAGGACCACGGTGATGAACACCGGGCGAATGAACTTGGCACCACCGCTGATGGCGGTGCGTGCGCCGAAGAAGGCCCCGACCATCACCGACAGGCCCATGCACAGGCCGATGATCCAGTCCACCTGTCCGGAAAACACGAACACCGACAGCGCTGCGATGTTGCTGACGAAGTTCATGCTGCGGGCCACGCCGCTGGCCTTGACCAGGTCGATGGGGTAGAGCAGCAGGCTGCTCACGGTCCAGAACGCCCCGGTGCCGGGGCCGGCCACGCCGTCATAGAAGCCCAGGCTGAAGCCCTGGCTCGATTGCCACTTCTTCTTGATCGGTGCGTCGCTGTCCAGTGGCGCCTTGGGCGTGCCGCCGAACAGCAGGTACAGGCCGCAGGCGAAGACGATCACCGGCAGCATCTTGTTCAGCCATTCCGCCGGCAGGTAGTGAGCGACGATGGCCCCGGTCAGGGCGCCCACCAGGGTGCCGACAATGGCGTGGGTCCACTGCCTGGGGTGGAACAGCTTGCGCCGATAGAAGGTGAAGCTGGCGGTGGCCGAGCCGAAGGTCGAGCTGAGTTTGTTGGTGCCCAGCACCAGGTGCGGCGGCAGGCCGGCGGTGAGCAGGGCCGGGGTGGTGAGCAGGCCGCCGCCGCCGGCAATGGCGTCGATGAAACCGGCGATGAAGGCCACGAGGGCGAGAATGGCGAGGGTGGTCAGGTCTACGCTGAGTTCGAAGGGCATGGGGTCGGCTTATTTCGGCGAGAAGCGCAAAGGGGGCTGCGCGAAAGTCCGCCATATTACCTGCAACCCAGCCCGCCGCGCGACCGCCTCGACCTTGGTCGGATGCCTCTCTCTGAACCGAGCGCCCGCCTGGATAACGCCTTCGCTGGCAAGCCAGCTCCTACGGGGCGGTGCGCCGAGATTTCGCTGCAGGAGCCGGCTTGGCGGCGAAGAGGCCGCTGGGCCGAGCGCTCGCCTGGATGACGCCTTCGCTGGCAAGCCAGCTCCTACGGGGGGCGGTGCCTGAGGTCAGCGCTGGGGGCCGTTGCCAATCTGCCAGACAAAGGGGGGCTCGCTGCCGTTGATCTTCCAGTCGCCGACGATCCGCGCCTTGTAGATCACCGGGTTGTGCGAAGACACGGTGCGCGCATTGCGCCAGTGCCGGTCCAGGGCCTTGCCCTGGCGAATGTCCGAAGCCCCCAGGGCATTGAACAGCTCGCTGGTGGCGCGCTGGACCAGTTCGGTGACCACCACCTGGGCCGTGGCCGATTCGATTTCCGCCGCCACATTGGCCGCGCGCTCCTGGGCCGGATCCCCGGCAAAGCGCGCCAGGTAGGCCTGTTGCGCAGGGGCTGCAGCACGCAGGGCGGCGGCTTCGGCGGCATACACCAGGGCCGCGATCTCGCCCACCACCTGCTGCACCTGGGCATCGGCGCTGGCCTGGGGCGCGTTGCCGTGGCTGTAGATGCGCTTGCGCACCCGCACTTCGTGGGCCACATCACGTAGCGCCGCGCGGCCGATGCCGGCCAGGGTCGCCAGCAGCACCAGCTGGTAGAAAGCGGTCTGGTATTTGAAGCGGGTTGCGAAGTCGATGATGTTCTCGGCGTCCACTTCAGCGTCCTGGAAGCGCGAGGTGCCGCTGCCGGTGGTGCGCTGGCCGAAGCCGTCCCAATCGTCGCTCTGCTCGATGCCCGGCTGGCGGGTGCGCACCGCGGCAATCACGTCGCCGCCGGTGTCCGTGCGCTGGGCATAGACATCGATCCAGTCAGAGAAAATGCTTCCGGTGCTGTAGAACTTTTCGCCGTTGAGGCGCCATTTTTCGCCATCCGGAGAGACTTTGGTGATGACCTGGCCGATGTCCACGGCGCCGATTTCGGTCCAGGCGCAGCCGACGATATCGCCTTCGACAAAGCGCTTGAACCACAGGTCCCGGCTCGGTCCGGGCGTGGCATTGAGCCGATCCTCGACAAAGGCAAAGTGCCCGCGCAGGGCCTGGGGCACGTTGGCGTCGGCCTCGGCCAGCTCGATCAGCAGTTGGAACAGCTGGGGCAGGGAAGCGCCGCCACCGCCATATTCCAGCGGCACCCGTACCGCGCCGAATCCGGACTCCTTGAGCCACTGGATGGGCTCGTAGGGCAGTTTGCGTTGCTGTTCCCGTTCCACCGCGCCACTGGCGATGCGCTGGAAGATCGGGCGAAAGCCTGCGGCCAGGGTCTCGTAGTCGACCCCCACGGACAGCGGATTGATTACCTGGTGTTCAGTCATGGTGTAGCTCCTGGGTTCGGCAGAAAAAAGCGCTGCAGGGTCCAGGCCGATTGCACACACCATGCCGAAGCCGCAAACGCCGGTTTGCCGGGGCAAGGGCTCCCGCAGAGCGCCTGCAACTGTTGCTCCGCCAACAGTTCATCAACAAAACAGCCCGTTTCCAGGGTTGGCCGGCCCCGCGCCG
Source organism: Pseudomonas sp. JV245A (assembly GCF_032424515.1). NCBI lineage: Bacteria > Pseudomonadati > Pseudomonadota > Gammaproteobacteria > Pseudomonadales > Pseudomonadaceae > Pseudomonas > Pseudomonas sp. JV245A. The sequence continues at coordinate 1,431 of NZ_VYKE01000107.1, read as the reverse complement.
CCGCAGGCAGCGAGCCTCAGCCATTGCCCGGGAGAGGGCGTGCTTGAGGCTCCACACGGCGTCTGGCGGCCTACGCGCCGAGGGCTTCCAGGCCCTGGCACGCTTGCTGCTCTGCTCCGAGGTACTTTCCCAAGTCCCGAGGACCGAACCATGAGTCAGCAAGCCGTGAAATTTGCCTACTGGGTGCCCAACGTCAGCGGTGGGCTGGTGGTCAGCAAGATCGAGCAACGCACCCATTGGGGCATCGACTACAACCGCAAGCTGGCGCAGATCGCCGAGCAGGCCGGCTTCGAATACGCCCTGACCCAGATCCGCTTCACCGCCGGCTATGGCGCCGAGTACCAGCACGAGTCGGTGGCTTTCAGCCACGCACTGCTGGCGGCCACCGACAAGCTCAAGGTGATTGCGGCGATCCTGCCCGGGCCCTGGCAGCCGGCCCTGGCGGCCAAGCAACTGGCGACCATCGACCAACTGACCAATGGCCGTATTGCGGTGAACATCGTCAGCGGTTGGTTCAAGGGTGAGTTCCAGGCCATTGGCGAGCATTGGCTGGAGCACGACGAGCGCTATCGCCGGTCCGAGGAATTCATTCGCTGCCTGCGCGGGGTCTGGAGCCAGGATGCCTTCACCTTCAGGGGCGATTTCTATCGCTTCGACCACTACAGCCTCAAGCCCAAGCCCCTGGGCCAGCCGGAGATCTTCCAGGGCGGCAGCTCGCGGGCTGCCCGGGACATGGCGGCCCGGGTTTCGGACTGGTACTTCACCAACGGCAACAGTGTCGAGGGGATCAAGGCCCAGGTCGATGACATCCGCGCCAAGGCCGCGGCCAACCAGCACTCGGTGAAGATCGGAGTGAACGCCTTCGTGATCGCCCGGGACACCGAGGAGGAGGCGCGGGCGGTGTTGCAGCAAATCATCGATCAGGCCGACCCGGAGGCGGTGAATGCCTTCGGTGACGCCGCCCGGCAGGCCGGCAAGGCGTCCCCCGAAGGCGAGGGCAACTGGGCCAAGTCGAGTTTCGAGGACCTGGTGCAGTACAACGACGGGTTCAAGACCAACCTGATCGGCACGCCACAGCAGATTGCCCAGCGCATCGTGGAGTTGAAGGCGGTGGGTGTGGACCTGGTACTGGCCGGGTTCCTGCATTTCCAGGAAGAGGTGGAGTATTTCGGCCAGCGCGTGCTGCCCCTGGTACGCGAGCTGGAGGCCCGGGTGCGGTCCAAGCAACAGGAAGCCGCCGCCTGAAGCCGCCCCTTGCCGGCGAATGGGCCTCGCAGCCTTGTGCCGGGCTTGAGGGCGCTTTCGCTGGCAAGCCAGCTCCTACGGGGGCAGAGGCGGTGTGTTTTTTCGTAGGAGCCGGCTTGCCGGCGAACGGGTCTCGGAGCCTTGTGCCGGGCTTGGGGGCGCTTTCGCTGGCAAGCCAGCTCCTAC
>NZ_VYKE01000106.1:0-20244 GCF_032424515.1 Pseudomonas sp. JV245A | reverse complement strand
TGCTCGACCCGGGCGATGTCACCGCCCACCGAATAGAAGCGCCCCTGCACCAGATTGAAGCGTTCGGAGAGCTCGTGGTGCCCGTCGCGAAAGCGTTCGATGGCGGCATCGGCGTTGCGCTGCTCGGCCACCAGGGCCTCGAAGCTGACTTCCTGGCTACCGATCACCGACTCGCGCTGGCCCACCTGCTCATTCAGGGCTTGCCAGCGCAGGGCCGACAGTTGCGCCTTGAGCTGGCGCTCCTCGGCCTTGTACTCCTGATACTTCTCGGCGGCCTGGGCCTGGCGATGCAAGCGTTCGAGCTGACGCTCCAGCTCTTCGCGCAGGTCGGTCAGGCGGGCGAGGTTCTCGTGGGTGCGGCGGATGCGGTTTTCCGTCTCGCGCCGGCGCTCCTTGTACTTGGAGATGCCCGCGGCTTCCTCGATGAAGTTGCGCAAATCCTCGGGCTTGGCTTCGATCAGCTTGGAGATCATGCCCTGCTCGATGATCGAGTAGCTGCGTGGCCCCAGGCCGGTGCCGAGGAAGATGTCGGTGATATCCCGACGGCGACATTTGGCGCCGTTGAGGAAATAACTGTTCTGGCTGTCGCGGGTCACCTTGCGGCGAATGGAGATTTCCGCATAGGCGGCGTACTCGCCCACCAGGGTGCCATCGGAGTTGTCGAACACCAGTTCGATGCTGGCCTGGCTCACCGGCTTGCGGCTGGTGGAGCCGTTGAAGATGACGTCGGTCATCGACTCGCCGCGCAGGTTCTTCGCCGAACTTTCGCCCATGACCCAGCGCACGGCGTCGATGATGTTCGACTTGCCGCAGCCATTGGGCCCGACCACCGCCGCCATGTTACTGGGGAAGTTCACCGTGGTCGGATCGACGAAGGACTTGAACCCCGCCAGCTTGATGCACTTGAGTCGCACGTTTACGCATCCGCCAACGCAGATACCACCAGATCGCTGCTGCGCTCGGCGTAGGCCGTCAGCACCTGGCGGATCTGCACCAGGTCACGGGCCAATACCGCGGCCAGCAATTGCTCGAACAACGCCAGGTACTCGCTCATGGACGCCTTGCGCTGGTCCAGCGCCAGGTAATAGGCGCGGCTCATGGCCGGCTGCAGGTTCTCGACAGTCTCCTGCAGGTAGGGGTTGTTGGCGAACGGATAGGCCGCGCGCATCACGCTGAAGCTGTCTTCGACGAAGGCGCGGATGTCCTGGCGTTCATAGGCACTCTCCAGGCGCTGCTGGATCTGCAGGAATGGCGTCATGTCGCTCTGCTGTGTCCAGCCGCTGGCCACCGAGTTGCCCAGCAGGATGTACAGCTCGCTCATCAGCGTGCACAGGCTGCGGACCTTGTGCTCGGTGAGCTCGGTCACATGGGCACCACGGCGCGGCAAGATGGCGATCAGATGGCGGCGCTCGAGGATCAGCAAGGCCTCGCGGACCGAACCACGGCTGACATTGAGGGCCAAGGTGACCTTCTGTTCCTGAATGCGCTCCCCAGGCTTGAGATCCCCGCGAATGATACGTTCGGCGAGGTGGTGAGCAATTTGCTCGGCGAGGCTGTCCGGCGCCTTGAACGTCATGGTTTTCCTTCAAAATCTTTAATCGGCACAAGCCGCGCAGTGTAGCGCAATTGCCACTTCATCGCGGAGTGCCCAAGGGGCGGAATTTGGCATGAAATAAGCAAATTGACCGTGATCCGAGCAATTTTCCATAGCCGTTCATACTTGAATTGTTGGAGTCGAAAATTTCCTGACCTTGAAGTCAGAAAATCATTGACCGAAAAGTCAGACATGACTAAATTCGGCTGACGTCGGTTAACAACAATAATGAGTCTGCGAGGCCTTCCGTGATCCAGTTTTTACTCAACCAGGAACTCCGTAGCGAGCATGCCCTGGACCCCAACCTGACCGTGCTCAACTATCTGCGCGAGCACCTGGGCAAGCCCGGCACCAAGGAAGGCTGCGCCAGCGGCGACTGCGGCGCCTGCACCGTGGTGGTGGGCGAGTTGCAGACGGATGCGCAAGGCGGCGAAAGCATTCGCTATCGCAGCCTCAACTCGTGCCTGACCTTCGTTTCCTCCCTGCACGGCAAGCACCTGATCAGCGTCGAAGGCCTCAAGCACCAGGGGCAACTGCACAGCGTGCAGCAGGCCATGGTCGACTGCCACGGCTCGCAGTGCGGCTTCTGCACCCCGGGCTTCGTCATGTCGCTGTTCGCCCTGCAGAAAAACAGCAGCCAGCCCGACGCCCACAAGGCCCATGAAGCCCTGGCCGGCAACCTCTGCCGCTGCACTGGCTACCGGCCGATCCTCGCCGCCGCCGAGCAGGCCTGCTGTGGTGGGCAGAGCGATCAGTTCGATGCGCGCCAGGCCGAGACCATCAGCCGCCTCAAGGCCATTGCGCCCAAGGACACCGGTGAGCTCAACAGTGGCGACAAGCGCTGCCTGGTGCCGCTGACGGTGGCTGATCTGGCCGACCTTTATGACGCCTACCCGCAAGCCCGGCTGCTGGCCGGCGGCACCGACCTGGCCCTGGAGGTGACCCAGTTCCACCGCACCCTGCCGGTGATGATCTACGTCGGCAACATTGCCCAGATGAAGCGCATCGAGCACTTCGACGATCGCCTGGAAATCGGCGCCGCCACCGCCCTCACCGACTGCTACGACGCCCTGCGCGCCGAGTACCCGGACTTCGGCGAACTGCTGCAGCGCTTCGCCTCGCTGCAGATCCGCAACCAGGGCACCCTGGGCGGCAACATCGGCAACGCCTCGCCCATCGGCGACTCGCCGCCGCTGCTGATTGCCCTGGGCGCGCAGATCGTCCTGTGCAAGGGCGAAGTGCGCCGCACCCTGGCCCTGGAAGACTATTTCATCGATTACCGGGTCACCGCCCGCCAGGAAAGCGAGTTCATCGAGAAGATCATCGTGCCCCGGGCCAGCGCCGAACGGCTGTTCCGCGCCTACAAGGTCTCCAAGCGCCTGGACGACGACATTTCCGCGGTCTGCGCGGCTTTCAACCTGCGCATCGACAACGGCGTGGTCAGCGATGCGCGCATCGCCTTCGGCGGCATGGCGGCGATCCCCAAGCGCGCCAAGAGCTGCGAAGCCGCACTGATCGGCGCGCCCTGGAATCAATCGAGCATCGAGCGGGCCTGCGCCGCCCTGGCAGAAGACTTCACCCCGCTCTCGGATTTTCGCGCCAGCAAGGAATACCGCCTGCTGAGCGCGCAGAACCTGCTGCGCAAATACTTCATCGAACTGCATGCACCGCACATCGAGACCCGGGTGACCGCTTATGTCTAATCATCACAAGGTCGAGAAGACCCAGGCCGAACTCACGGCCCTGTTTCACCAGGACCTGACCAGCGGCGTCGGCCGCAGCGTCAAGCACGACAGCGCCGACAAACATGTGTCCGGCGAAGCGGTGTACATCGACGACCGCCTGGAATTCCCCAACCAGTTGCACGTCTACGCGCGACTGTCGGACCGGGCACACGCCAAGGTCATCAGCATCGACACCGCCCCCTGCTACGCCTTCGAAGGCGTGCGCATCGCCATTACCCACGAGGACATTCCCGGCCTCAAGGATATCGGCCCGCTGCTGCCCGGCGACCCGCTGCTGGCCATCGACACCGTGGAGTTCGTCGGCCAGCCGGTGCTGGCGGTGGCCGCCAGGGACCTGGAAACCGCGCGCAAGGCGGCCATGGCCGCGATCATCGAATACGAAGACCTGGAGCCGGTGCTCGACGTGGTCGAGGCCCTGCGCAAGCGCCACTTCGTGCTGGACAGCCACACCCACCAGCGCGGCGACTCGGCCAGCGCCCTGGCCAGTGCCGAGCACCGCATCCAGGGCACGCTGCACATCGGCGGCCAGGAACACTTCTACCTGGAAACCCAGATCTCCTCGGTGATGCCCACCGAAGACGGCGGCATGATCGTCTACTGCTCGACCCAGAACCCCACCGAAGTGCAGAAGCTGGTGGCGGAAGTGCTGGACGTCTCGATGAACAAGATAGTGGTGGACATGCGGCGCATGGGCGGCGGCTTCGGCGGCAAGGAAACCCAGGCCGCCAGCCCCGCCTGCCTGTGCGCGGTGGTGGCACGCCTGACCGGCCAGCCGACCAAGATGCGCCTGCCACGGGTCGAAGACATGCTGATGACCGGCAAGCGCCACCCTTTCTACGTCGAATACGACGTGGGCTTCGACAGCAGCGGGCGCCTGCACGGCATCCAGCTGGAACTGGCGGGCAACTGCGGCTGTTCACCGGACCTCTCGGCATCCATCGTCGACCGTGCCATGTTCCACTCCGACAACTCGTACTACCTGGGCGATGCCACCATCAACGGCCACCGCTGCAAGACCAACACTGCGTCGAACACTGCCTATCGCGGCTTCGGTGGCCCGCAGGGCATGGTCGCCATCGAGGAGGTGATGGACGCCATCGCCCGCCATCTGCACCTGGACCCTCTGGCGGTACGCAAGGCCAACTACTACGGCAAGACCGAGCGCAACGTCACCCACTACTACCAGACCGTCGAGCACAACATGCTCGAGGAAATGACCGCCGAACTGGAAGCCAGCAGCCAGTACGCCGAGCGCCGCGAAGCCATCCGCCTGTACAACGCCAACAGCCCGATCCTGAAAAAGGGCCTGGCACTGACCCCGGTGAAATTCGGCATTTCCTTCACCGCCAGCTTCCTCAACCAGGCCGGCGCGCTGATCCATGTCTACACCGACGGCAGCATCCACCTGAACCACGGCGGCACCGAAATGGGCCAGGGCCTGAACATCAAGGTGGCGCAAGTGGTGGCCGAGGTGTTCCAGGTGAACATCGACCGGGTGCAGATCACCGCCACCAATACCGACAAGGTGCCCAATACCTCGCCCACCGCCGCTTCCAGTGGTGCCGACCTGAACGGCAAGGCCGCGCAGAACGCGGCGCAGACCATCAAGAACCGCCTGGTGGAATTTGCCGCGCGCAAGTATCAGGTCAGCGAAGAAGACGTGGAGTTCCACAACGGCCATGTGCGTGTCCGCGAGCATATCCTGACCTTCGAGGAACTGATCCAGCAGGCCTATTTTGCCCAGGTGTCGCTCTCCAGCACCGGCTTCTACAAGACCCCGAAAATCTACTACGACCGTGCCCAGGCCCGGGGCCGGCCGTTCTACTACTTCGCCTTCGGCGCGGCCTGCGCCGAGGTGATAGTCGACACCCTGACCGGCGAGTACAAGATGCTGCGCACCGACATCCTGCATGACGTCGGCGCCTCGCTGAACCCGGCCATCGACATCGGCCAGGTCGAGGGCGGCTACATCCAGGGCATGGGCTGGCTGACCACCGAGGAACTGGTGTGGAACACCAAGGGCAAGCTGATGACCTGCGGCCCGGCCAGCTACAAGATCCCGGCAGTGGCCGACATGCCCCTGGACCTGCGAGTCAAGCTGGTGGAAAACCGCAAGAACCCGGAAGACACGGTGTTCCATTCCAAGGCCGTGGGCGAACCGCCGTTCATGCTGGGTATCGCCGCCTGGTGCGCGATCAAGGATGCGGTGGCGAGCCTCGGCGACTACCGCCACCAGCCGCAGATCGATGCGCCGGCGACACCGGAGCGAGTGTTGTGGGGCTGCGAGCAGATGCGTCGCTTGCAGGTGACCAGGGCCGCGGACCCGCAAGCCGAGCTGGCGCCGCTGTAACGGCCCGCGTCGGCAAGCCGGCTCCTGCAGGAGCCGGCTTGCCGAGGAAGAGGCCCACACAGACAACCAAGATGTCGAGGTGAACATGTACAACTGGATCAGCGCCCTCGCCGACCTGCAGACCCAGGGTGAACCCTGCGTGCTGGTGACCATCATCGAGGAGCTCGGCTCGACGCCGCGCAATGCCGGCTCGAAAATGGTGGTCAGCGCCACCCAGGCCTTCGACACCATTGGCGGCGGGCACCTGGAATACAAGGCCATGCAGATCGCCCGGGACATGCTCGCTGCCGGCAAGCAGGCGACCCATCTGCAGCGCTTCAGCCTCGGCGCCAGCCTCGGTCAGTGCTGCGGCGGTGCCACGGTGCTGCTGTTCGAACCCATGGGCCAGGTGCAGGCGCAGATCGCCGTGTTCGGTGCCGGGCATGTCGGCCGCGCGCTGGTGCCACTGCTGGCCAGCCTGCCCTGCCGGGTACGCTGGATCGATTCCCGGGAGCAGGAGTTTCCCGAGCAGATCCCCCCTGGAGTACGCAAGATCGTCAGCGAAGAACCGGTGGACGAAATCGACAATCTGCCCGCCGGCAGCTATTGCATCGTCATGACCCATAATCACCAGCTGGACCTGGAGTTGACCGCGGCCCTGCTCAAGCGCAACGATTTCACCTATTTCGGCCTGATCGGCTCGAAGACCAAACGGGTCAAGTTCGAACACCGCCTGCGTGACCGCGGTTTCGACGCCGAAACCTTGCAGCGCATGCGCTGCCCGATGGGGCTCGGCGAAGTCAAAGGCAAGTTGCCTGTGGAAATCGCCATCTCCATTGCCGGCGAGATCATCGCCACCTATAACGCCCATTTCGGCCAGCCCAGCGCCAGTGCCGAACCCATTGCCAAACTGCTGCCGGTATCACGCCGCAGCCAGGCTGCAAACTGACACGCCACACACTGAGAATCCCCCATGCCTTTGACTCGCAAAGCCTACCGTGCCGCCATCCTGCACAGCATCGCCGACCCGGCCGAAGTCGGCATCGAAGCCTCCTATGAGTACTTCGAAGACGGCCTGCTGGTAGTAGAAAACGGCCGGATCAGTGCCCTCGGCCACGCCAGCGAACTGCTGCCCGGTCTGCCCGCCGGGGTGCAGGTCGAGCACTATCCCGATGCCCTGATCACACCGGGCTTCATCGACACCCATATCCACCTGCCGCAGACCGGCATGGTGGGCGCCTATGGCGAGCAGTTGCTGGACTGGCTCAACACCTACACCTTCCCCTGCGAAAGCCAGTTCGCCGACCCGGATCACGCCAATGAAGTGGCGGACATCTTCATCAAGGAACTGCTGCGCAACGGCACCACCACCGCCCTGGTGTTCGGCAGCGTGCATCCGCAGTCGGTCAATGCCTTCTTTGCCGCCGCCGAGAAGCTTGACCTGCGGATGATCGCCGGCAAGGTGATGATGGACCGCAATGCCCCGGACTACCTGACCGACACCGCCGAATCCGGCTACCAGGAAAGCAAGGCGCTGATCGAGCGCTGGCACGGCAAAGGCCGCCTGCACTACGCAGTCACCCCGCGCTTCGCCCCCACCAGCACCCCGGAGCAACTGACCCTGGCCGGCCAGTTGCTGACCGAATACCCCGACCTCTACATGCAGACCCACATCAGTGAGAACCTGCAGGAAATCCAATGGGTCAAGGAGCTGTTCCCGGAGCGCAAGGGTTACCTGGACGTGTACGACCACTACCAGTTGCTCGGCGAGCGTTCGGTGTTCGCCCACGGCGTGCACCTGTGCGACGACGAATGCGCACGCCTGGCTGAAACCGGTTCGGCCGTGGCCTTCTGCCCCACCTCGAACTTCTTTCTCGGCAGCGGCCTGTTCAACCTGCCGATGGCGGAAAAGCACAAGCTCAATGTCGGCCTGGGCACCGACGTCGGTGGCGGCACCAGCTTCTCGCTGCTGCAGACCCTCAACGAGGCCTACAAGGTCATGCAACTGCAAGGCGCGCGCCTGAGCCCGTTCAAGTCGCTGTATCTGGCCACCCTCGGCGGCGCCCGGGCCCTGCGCCTGGAAGACAAGATCGGCACCCTGCATCCGGGCACCGACGCCGACTTCCTGGTCCTCGACTACCACGCCACTCCGCTGCTCAGCTACCGCCTCAAGCAAGCCAACAGCATTGCCGAAACCCTGTTCGTGCTGATGACCCTGGGCGACGATCGCACCGTGCTGCAGACCTTTGCCGCCGGCCAGCAGGTCCACCAGCGCTAACCCCGGAAAATGAAAATCCCCCGTTCGCCAGACGCGTACGGGGGATTTTTTTGCCTGCATCCAGGCCCGGACTGCGGGCGAGCCTAGAAGGTCACTTCCATGTTCAGGGTCGGTGTCGAGGTGCGGCTGCCACGGCCGCCGTCCACCCCGAACTTGTTGTGCCAGTACTCGTAGCCGACACCCAGATACAGGTTGGGCTTGACGTTCTTGCCCGGCAGCACTGCCACCATCAACGAGGTACGCATCAGGGTTTCAGGGGCAGTGTCGCGGTAGTTGTAGTCGTGGCCCTTCTCCCCGGTGTAGTTGACGAAACCCTGGAACTTGGCAGCGTGGGTGCCGACTTCGAAAGGTCGCATCCAGGCCAGGTTGAGCAGGTAGGTGTCGTCGAAGGTGTGATCCGGGTCCTTGGCCCCGGGGATCCCGGAATGGTTGTTTTCCTTGTAGTACAGCAGGCTCAGGTCCAGCACCCCGACGGTGTTGAACTTAAGGGTCGGGCCGAAGACCAGGGCACGCTTTTTCGCCGACCCCAGGTTGTTGTTGCGGCTGGCGTCAAAACCCATGGTCAGCGCGTAGTCCTTGATCAGGCCGGTGCCCAGCGGCGTGTCCAATACCCGGGAGGAATAGAGCTGGTGGCGATAGACCCCGTAGACCTCGCTGCTGCCCTTGTTGGTGCCCTTGCGCGGGTCGTCGTTGTCGGAGAGCAGCACATCCAGGTGCAGGTAGTTGCTGCCGTACTGGTAACCGCTGGCGTGGGTGAAGCTGTAGATGCGCTTGCTGATGTAGTGCGGGTTGTTCGGGTTGGTGAACTCCTTGCCGTATCGAAAGCCGACGCTATTGTTCATCCACTCGAGGGCGGCCGCTTCCCCTGCTCCGATCATGCTCATCAGCAGGGTTGCGCCTTGTAGTGCCTTTTTCATTTTTATTATGTCCTGTGGCGGTGTGGCTTTAGGCAGCTTCGCTGGCTGCCGACCGCACGCAGTATCGACACAAGCGCTACAGCGCCCAAAGCACAGAATATCGACCAGGGCGCTGCCGAAATGGCAACACAGGCCCAGGAGGCCGGACTCAGAGCACCGGCTGGCCGAAGGCGCGCTCGGCCCGTTCGCGAAGAGCGATCTCCTCACTGAGCAAATGCGCCAGCGCCTCCACCGCGCTGGGCAGGTCGCGCCCGCTGCGGGCGTAGAGCCCCAGGTCGCTGTAGATGCCGCCCTGGTCGCTCAGGGGAATATGCAACAGCTCACCCTTTTGCAGATCCGCCTCGACCCCGACCCGGGTCTGGAACGCCACCCCCATGTTGTGCCGGGCCATCTGCCGCGCCAGCTCCATGGAGTTGCTCTGCAGCGGCGGTTTGTCCAGCAGGCCCAGACGCTTGTGCAGCGGCGCCAGCAGGTGATGGATCGACAGCTCGCTCTTGGCCAGGATCAGCCCGTGCTCGGCACAGGTGGCGAAATTGACGCTGCCGCGCTCGGCCAGCGGGTGGTCCGGGCTGACCAGCGCCCCGAGGCGGAAATGCCCGACACTCAACTGGCGGATTTCCGCGGCCCGTGGCACAGCAAAGGCCAGGCCCAGGTCGGCGCGGCTGTTGATCAGGGCCTGGGGAATGGATTGCGAACCCTGCACGGTCACACCGATGGTCACTTGCGGGTAGTGATCACGCATGCGCTTGAGCACCGAGGGCAGCAGATCCACCGTGGCACCTTCGGCGGTGGCGATCTCGACGTGGCCGCTTTTCAAGCCGCGCAAGGCGTCGAACTCCAGGCGCACCCGCTCCAGGTCCTGCAACACCAGGTTGGCGTGACGGCTGAGAATCTCCCCGGCCATGGTCAGGCGCAGGCCGCCGGGCAAGCGCTCGAACAGCGGCGCGCCGATCTCGTCCTCGATCTTGAGAATCTGCCGGTTCACTGCCGAGGACGCGACATTCAAGCGCCGGGCAGCCTCGCGGATCGAGCGGCAGCGCCGGACCATGTCGAAATAGTGGATCGCGGAGGAATGAATACGTAGCGTTCTGCCGCTCATGCCGCGGGCTCCTTTCGCAGGGCGAGAGGCGAGCCTTGGCCGACTGCTGCCGGGCCATGCGCCTCGAAGCAGGCACTGTATACAATCTGAAACAAAAACCGCAACAAAATGCCCAAGCCAAGGCCCGGCAAGGGGCCGCAGAAACAAGAATCCCTCGCTCCGTGCAGCACACGAAGCGAGGGATTGCTTGAAACGCAAGGCTTGCAGCTTAGAGCTTGGCGCTTGGCCGCCCCGGTTTCTTGGTCTGCAGCAAGTGCGAGAACACCGCATGCAGGTCGTCCGAGGCACTTTCCTCGTCGAGGTTGAGCTTGCTGTCGATGTGGTCCATGTGGTGCATCATCAGGTTCACCGCCAGCTCGCCGTCCCGGGCTTCGATGGCATCGATCAGTTGGGTGTGCTCATCGTAGGAGCAGTGCGAACGGTTACCGCTTTCGTACTGGGCAATGATCAGCGAGGTCTGGGACACCAGGCTGCGCTGGAAGCTGATCAGCGGGGCATTCTTCGCCGCTTCCGCCAGCTTCAGGTGAAACTCCCCGGAAAGGCGGATACCGGCACCACGATCGCCGCGGGAAAAGCTGTCGCGTTCCTCGTTGACCATCTGCCGCAACTCCAGCAACTGCTCGGCAGTGGCATGCTGCACGGCCAGTTCGGTAATGGCCCGCTCCACCAGGCGCCGGGCGAGAAATACCTGGCGGGCTTCCTCGACGCTCGGGCTGGCGACGACCGCGCCACGGTTGGGCCGCAGCAGGACCACGCCTTCATGGGCCAGGCGCGACAGCGCGCGACGGATGATGGTCCGACTGACTCCGAAAATCTCCCCCAGCGCCTCTTCGCTCAATTTGGTGCCCGGCGCCAGGCGCTGCTCGAGGATGGCCTCAAAGATGTGCGCGTAGACAATATCGTCCTGGGTTCCGCTGCGACCGGCTTTGCCTGCTCGCGGTTGTTTCTTGAGAGGTTGCAACTGTTCGTTCATGGGCACTCGGGTCGGGAGGACTGCGGCGATTTCAGCGTGACTTTAATACGCCACGGTGGGTCGCTGGCAAGTATCGCGTTAAAACAGGGGCACATTGTACACAACCCATGGCCATCACTAGCAAAAAGTGTTGTCGGGCCCGCGACTTGTTCAACGACTGTACGGCTATTTGTAGTCACGGCTGTATTGCAATGCAAAGTTACTTTTAAGTTTAGGCTTGGACCTTGACCCCCATTACTGGCCCATTGCTCGAGCCCGCCTCGATCAATGCGCGCCGGATGTGGTTTTTTGCGTCTTTCAAGAACAAGGAACAGCAGTAATGTCCGATGCCACTCCCGCGCAGCTACGCCCTCTGGCCGACACTTCGCCGTCTGCCATAGTGGCCGGCTTCATCGCCATGATGACCGGCTATACCAGCTCCCTGGTGCTGATGTTCCAGGCCGGGCAGGCCGCCGGGCTGACCAGCGGTCAGATTTCCTCGTGGATCTGGGCCATTTCCATCGGCATGGCGGTGTGCAGCATCGGCCTCTCCCTGCGCTATCGCACCCCCATCACCATCGCCTGGTCGACCCCCGGCGCCGCCCTGCTGATCACCAGCCTGTCCGGAGTGACCTACGGCGAAGCCATCGGCGCCTATATCACCTGCGCCGTGCTGGTGACCCTGTGCGGCCTGACAGGCAGCTTCGAGCGGCTGATGAAAAAGATCCCGGCGTCCCTGGCGGCGGCCCTGCTGGCGGGGATCCTGTTCAAGATCGGCAGTGAAATCTTCGTCGCCGCCCAGCACCGCACCGGCCTGGTGCTGGGCATGTTCCTCACCTACCTGGTGGTCAAGCGCCTGTCGCCGCGCTATGCGGTACTGGCTGCGCTGCTGATCGGTACGGCCTTGTCCGGGGCCATGGGCCTGCTGGACTTCAGCGGCTTTCACCTGGAAGTGGCGACCCCGGTCTGGACCACACCGCACTTCTCCCTGGCCGCCACCATCAGCATCGGCATTCCGCTGTTCGTGGTGGCCATGACCTCGCAGAACATGCCGGGGATCGCCGTGCTGCGGGCCGACGGCTACAACGTCCCGGCTTCGCCGCTGATCACCGCCACCGGGTTGGCCTCGCTGCTGCTGGCGCCCTTCGGCTCCCATGGCATCAACCTGGCGGCCATCAGTGCCGCCATCTGCACCGGCCCCCATGCCCATGAGGATCACAGCAAGCGCTACACCGCGGCGGTGTGGTGCGGGATTTTCTACGGCATCGCCGGGGTCTTCGGCGCCACCCTGGCGGCGCTGTTCGCCGCCCTGCCCAAGGAGCTGGTGCTGTCCATCGCGGCCCTGGCGCTGTTCGGTTCGATTATCAACGGCCTGAGCATCGCCATGAGCGAAGTGAAGGAACGGGAAGCGGCGCTGATCACCTTCATGGTCACGGCGTCGGGGCTGACGCTGTTCTCCATCGGCTCGGCGTTCTGGGGAATTGTTGCCGGGGTGGTGACCCTGATGATCCTGAACTGGCGCAGCGCCTGAAGGGCTTCGCTGGCAAGCCGGCTTCTACACCGACCGGCGCTCGCTCACGCGTCGGCTTGCCGGCGAACGGCGCCCACGACAACGCCCGGGGCTGGCCCGTGGCAGAGGCAAGGATACAAAGGGGAAAATCGACAGGTTGCCCTCGGGCAACAACGCATGAGCGACCCGGACGGGTCGCTCATGCATGACATCACACGACTGGGTTGATCGCGTTGTCCGGGTACCACACGTCCAGCAGCGGGCTGACTTCAACGGTGGTCAGCTCGGTGCGCGCCTTGAGCCAGGCTTCAACGGTGGCACGTTGCTCTTCGCTGACGGAACCGCGCTTGCTCAGGCAAACCAGACCGAAGTCGTCGCCGCCTACATAGCCCAGGCCGTTGGCTTCCATCGCTTCTTTGAGGAATGCGTCGAGGAAAGCGTCGATAGCTTCGTCAGCCAGACCTTCTTTGAAATCCAGGTTCAGCTCAAAACCCAGCTCCTGAAATTCATCTACGCAGAGTTTTTTGCGCAGACGGCGGGAACGGTTAGTGGCCATGGAACAATCCTCATAAGTAATAACGGGCGGCACTTTACCAGTTTAGGCAGGCGATTGCCTGACTCTATGAGGATGCAACCCTGCCATTGGTAAAAAAAATACCGCCCCAGCGGCCCGTGGCACGGCACAAGCCGCTATACCTTGGGGCATAATGCCGACACTTTCATGACCACTGAGGGATTTTATCTGCATGCCCTCGCCTTTTTTCCCCTCGACTGCAGGGTTCCATTTCATATGATCAAATCGTTGCGTCCTCTGTTGCTGGCCAGTGTTTTTCTCCCCCTGGCCTTTCCCGTTTCCGCGGCTCCGGTCAACACCACCCTGACCCCCAAGGTCCAGCAAGCCCTCAAAGCCAGCAAACTTCCGGATAACGCCCTGTCCCTGGTGATGATTCCCCTGAACGGCCCCGGCACCCCGACCATCTTCAACGCCGATGTATCGGTGAACCCGGCCTCCACCATGAAACTGGTGACCACCTACGCAGCCCTGGAAATGCTCGGCCCGACCCACCAGTGGAAAACCGAGTTCTACACCGACGGCACCCTCAGCGGCGGCATCCTCAATGGCAACCTGTACCTCAAGGGCGGCGGCGACCCCAAGCTGAACATGGAGAAGCTCTGGCTGCTGATGCGTGACCTGCGGGCCAATGGCGTA
Source organism: Pseudomonas sp. JV245A (assembly GCF_032424515.1). Taxonomy (NCBI): domain Bacteria; kingdom Pseudomonadati; phylum Pseudomonadota; class Gammaproteobacteria; order Pseudomonadales; family Pseudomonadaceae; genus Pseudomonas; species Pseudomonas sp. JV245A. The sequence goes on along the minus strand of NZ_VYKE01000106.1, from coordinate 6,610 downwards.
CAGCAAGTCACTGGCGATCTGGTGCTGGACCGCAACTTCTTCGTGCAGCCGCAACTGCCGGAATTCAATGACGATGGCAACGACGAGAACAAGCCGTTCCTGGTCAAGCCGGACGCCCTGATGGTCAACCTCAAGGCCCTGCGCTTCGTTGCCCGCAATGACTCAGGACGGGTCCTGGTTTCGGTGGAGCCGCCGATCGCCAAGATCCGCATCGACAACCAGGTCAAGGCGGTCAACACCAAGCAGTGCACTGGAGACGTGCGCTACAACCCCGTCACCCAGGGCGATGGCAGCGTGATCGTGACCGTCGGCGGGCAGTTGGGTGATGGCTGCAGTTCCCAGACTTACCTGTCGCTGCTGGACCACGCCACCTACACCGCCGGCGCGGTGCGGGCGATCTGGAGCGAGCTGGGCGGCAGCATCCAGGGCCAGGATCGCCTGGCCGTGGTACCCAAGGATGCCAAGGTCCTGGCCCGCGCCTTCTCCCCAGACCTCGCGGAAATCATCCGCGACATCAACAAATACAGTAACAACACCATGGCCCAGCAGTTGTTCCTGAGCCTGGGGGCCAAGTACCGCAACGAAGCCGATGGCGACGACGCCAAGGCAGCCCAGCGTGTGGTGCGCCAATGGCTGGCGAAGAAAGGCATCACCTCGCCACACCTGGTGATGGAGAACGGTTCCGGCCTGTCGCGTGCCGAGCGGGTCAGTGCCCGGGAAATGGCCGGCCTGCTGCAAGCGGCGTGGAAGAGCCCCTACGCCGCCGAGTTCATCAGCTCGATGCCGATCGCCGGCATGGATGGCACCATGCGCAAGCGCCTCAAGCGCACCGCCATGTCTGGTGAGGCGCACATCAAGACCGGCACCCTGAACACCGTACGCGCCATCGCCGGCTACAGCCGCGACGACAACGGCAATACCTGGGCGGTGGTGGCAATCCTCAACGATCCACGGCCATTCGGCGCCTCTTCGGTGCTCGACCAGGTCCTGCTGGACCTGTACCGCCAGCCGAAACTGGCGACCAGCGCTTCGGTGCTGTAAGGAGCGACGCTGGCGGCGGCAAGCCTTGCGCGCCGCCAGTGTTCACGGCTGTTCCATCAGGACCCGGTCCCGCCCCGCCTGCTTGGCGGCATAGACCGCAGAGTCGGCCCGCAGCAGCAGCTCATCTGCACCCTCCCCCGCACGCCAACTGGCGATACCGAAACTGGCGGTGACACTCTCCACCGGCCCGATCGGCGAACTACGCACACCGTGCCACAGCTCCTGCGCCAGAATCAGCGCTTGCTGGCCGCTGGTGTCCGGGCACAGGACCATGAACTCCTCTCCCCCCAGACGGCAGAAGACGTCGATGCGCCGCAGGCGCCGGCCGATGCGCTCGCACAACCCGCGCAGCACCTGATCCCCCACCCCGTGACCGTACTGATCGTTGATCCGCTTGAAATGGTCGATGTCCAGCATGATCACCGCCATGACGCCACCACCTCGCTCCAGGCGGTGCATCTCGGCCTGTAGCCGCTCCTGGAAATAGCGTCGGTTGTGGATACCGGTCAGGGAGTCGGTGACCGACAATGCCCGCAGTTCCTCCTCGACCCGCTTGAGATCGGAGATATCCGATATATAGCCGTGCCAGAGCACACCGCCGCCCCGCAGGCTTTCCGGGCTCGCTGCACCGCGCATCCAGCGCACCCCCCGCTGCGGCAGGCAGACCCGGTACTCCTCGCGCCAGGGACTGAGCTGCTGCGCCGAAACCCGGATCGACTCACGCACCCGCTCCACATCCTCAGGATGGATGCGCTCGAATGCCGCCTCGGCATCCTGCTGCAGCAGTTGCGGCTCGATCTCGTAGATCTCGCGCAGGCCATCGCTGGCATAGGGAAAACTGGTATGCCCGTCGGCGTCCAGCTTGAACTGATAGATCCCGCCGGGCACGTGGGCGCTGAGCCGCTGCAGCAAGCGGTCACGGGCGGCCAGGGCTTCATGCACGCGCTTGCGTTCGGTGATATCGATGCAGATGGCCAGATGGCCGATCCACAACCCCTGGTCGTCGAGCACCGGGGTGGCCAGCATGTTGACTTGCAGATGGCTGCCGTCACGCCGTACCAGGGTCCATTCCCGGGCCTCATGCCCGCCGGCCATGCCCTCTTCCACCAACATCGCCTGGGACACCGGGATGGCTTTGCCGTAACGCTGGGTGAGGCTCTGGGCCCAGCTTTCCAATTCTTCGGGCAAATGCAGGCTTTCCAGGGTCAGGTGCCCCACCGCCTCACTGCTGCTGTAGCCGAGCATCTGCTCGGCCCCGGCATTGAAAGTGCTGATCACTCCGCGCAGGTCGGTGGCAATGATCGCTACCTGAGTGGCGGCATTGAGCACGCAGCGCAACTGGCTGTGGGTGCCGCGCAACGCCTGCTCGCTGCTACGCAGCTCCTCGGTGCGCTGCTCCACCAGGGCCAGAGCCCGCTGACGCTGGCTGACCAGGACGTAGAGCAAGGCGCTGAGCAGCAGGCTGAGCATGCCGCCAAGAATCACCAGGCTACCCAGGGCTGAATGGTTGGCGTGCAGGAAGGCCGCGCTGGGGCGGATGTCCACCTGATAGTCCCGGTCCGCCAGGCGCAGCAGGCGGCTGGCGGTCAGGCTGCTGCTGATGGGCGGGTTGTTCGACTCGTAGAGCACCTCGTGCTGGCCCTCGGTGGACAGGTCGAGAATCCGCACCGACAGGTTATCGCTGGCAGGAACCGGCAGGCCGTCCGCCACCAGTTGCCGCAGGCTGATGATCGCCAGAACATAGCCGTAGGGCCGGTCCTGGGGGCCGGAAGCATCCTGCGCGCGCCTGACCGGCGCCGCCAACAGCACCCCTCGCGCATAGGCCTGGTCCACGGCCACCAGTTGCAAAGGCGGAGAGACCGCCAGGCCATTGAGTTCCCGAGCACGTTCCAGGGTGGCTCGGCGCAGGGGTTGAGCCAGGAGGTCGTAACCCAGGGGCGACCCCAGGGGGCTCTGGGTCTGGCTGTACAGCACCGGCGCGTAGTCATCGTGCTCGCCGGCCGGCTCCATCTGGCCCGTGGCATTCAACTGCAAAATGGAAAACCCCGGCAGCCCCTGATCGCGAATCGACTGCTCGAACCCCGGGCGCTGGGCGCGGCTCACCAGAGGCGCCCAGGCATAGGCCTGGGTGCGGCGTAACAAGGGTTTGGCGTAGCCATCGAAATCCTGGCGGGTCACCAGGTCGGAATTGACAAAGAAGCGCCGCAAGCCGTCCAGGCGTTGTTCCTGGTCTTGAAAGCGTTCTTCGATGCGGCTGTAGCGTTCGCCGGCCAGCAACTGGAAGCGCTGGCGCACCTGCTGCTTGTTCAGGCTGTAGGTGGACCACGCCAAGAGCCCGGTGAGGATGCCGCCCGCAACCAGGACCAGCACCGCCACCAGCCAGGCAGATACCTCTTCACTTATGAAACCCAGGATTTTCGGGCGTACAACATGCAGAGGCATAAGCAGAACTCATCACGCCAGCGAGTTTGGGCATCATCCGGACCAAGTGTGAGTTATAGCTATTAGCCACTAATTTGACCAGCGCTAAACAGCCCCCGAAACCTGAAAAAACAGGCCTCGGGGACATATCCGGCCATCAGCGTGCGGTGACTTTCCAGGCACGGTGGATTTTGCCGTTGCGGGCGAAATCCGGATCGATGGTTTTCGCCGTGATTTCCTCGATCTGGTAGCGCGCGGCGAGGTTTTCATCCAGCTGGAACTTGCGGAAGTTGTTGGAGAAATACAGCACGCCCCCCGGCGCCAGGCGTGCCATGGCCAGGTCCAGCAACTGCACCTGGTCACGCTGCACGTCGAACACCCCTTCCATGCGCTTGGAGTTGGAGAAGGTCGGCGGGTCGATGAAGATCAAGTCGAACTCGTCACGGCAGCTGTCCAGCCAGGCCATCACATCGCCTTGCTCCAGGCGGTTCTTGTCGGAGAAACCGTTGAGCGAGAAATTGCGGCGTGCCCAGTCCAGATAGGTTTTCGACAGGTCGACGCTGGTGGTGCTGCGCGCGCCGCCCTTGGCCGCGTGCACACTGGCGGTGGCGGTGTAGCAGAACAGGTTGAGGAAACGCTTGCCCGCCGCCTCTTGCTGAATACGCATGCGCATCGGCCGGTGATCGAGAAACAGCCCGGTATCCAGGTAGTCGGTAAGGTTCACCAGTAGCTTGATCCCGCCTTCACGAACTTCGGTGAACTGGCCCTGGGCACTCTGGCGCTCGTACTGCTTGGTGCCGCTCTGGCGCTCGCGACGCTTGATCACCACCCGGCTCTTGTCGACATTCAACGCCTGGGGAATCGCCGCCAGGGCATCGAACAGACGTGCCTGGGCCTTTTCTGGGTCCACCGATTTGGGCGCCGCGTATTCCTGCACGTGCACCCAATCCTGGTAGAGGTCGATGGCCAGGGAGTATTCCGGCATGTCGGCATCGTAGACACGGTAGCACTCGATGCCCTCGCGCTTGGCCCACTTGCCCAGTTGCTTGAGGTTCTTTTGCAGGCGGTTGGCGAACATCTGCCCGCCCTCGCTCAGGCGCGCCTGTTCGACCACGGGAGCAGGAGCCGGGGCCGGCTTGATCGGGTTGCCATTCTTGTTGTACTGGCGCACGGGTACTTCGTCCGCGGCGGCCTGGGCCTGCTCGCGTTCCACCTGGCGCTGCTCGGCGGTGCGGCGCTCGCCGGTGACGAACTGATCCGGCAGGACCTTGATCAGCAGCAGCTTGCAGGGCAAGGCGCCGTTCCAGAACGAGTACTGTTTGTGGCTGCGGATGCCCATGCGCTTGCCCAGGTCCGGGGCGCCGGTGAACACCGCCGCTTCCCAGTTCAGGCAGGCCTGGCGCAGGCGCTCGCCGAGGTTCTGGTAGAGGTACAGCAGGCTGGCTTCGTCACCCAGGCGCTCGCCGTAGGGTGGGTTGCAGATCACCAGGCCTTTCTGGTTCTGGTCCGGGCGCGGCTCGAAGGTGCCCACTTCGCCCTGGTAGATCTTGATCCACTCGCTCAGGCCGGCGCGCTCTACGTTGTTGCGGCCGGGCTGGATCAGACGCGGGTCGGCTTCGTAGCCGCGGATCCACAGCGGTGGCTTGGCCAGGCCGGCCTGGGCCCGGGCCAGCGCTTCGTCGTGCAGCTTGCGCCACAGCGCCGGCACGTGGCCGAGCCAGGCGGTGAAGCCCCATTGTTCACGCTTGAGATTGGGGGCGATGTCCGCGGCAATCATCGCCGCCTCCACCAGGAAGGTGCCCACGCCACACATCGGGTCGGCCAGGGCGCCGCCTTCGGCAGCGATGCGCGGCCAGCCGGAACGGATCAGGATCGCCGCCGCCAGGTTTTCCTTGAGCGGCGCGGCGCCTTGCTGCAGGCGGTAGCCGCGCTGGTGCAGGCTGTGGCCGGAGAGGTCCAGGGAGAGGATGGCTTCGCCGCGGTCCAGGCGCAGGTGGATGCGCAGGTCGGGGTTGAGCTTGTCCACCGAAGGGCGCTCGCCGGTCGGAGTGCGCAGCTTGTCGACAATGGCGTCCTTGACCTTCAGGGCGCCGAAGTGGGTGTTGTCGATGCCCGAGCCATGGCCGCTGAACTCCACGGCCAGGGTGCCGTCGGCCAGCATGTGGTCCTGCCAGTCGACATCCAGCACGCCGTGGTAGAGATCCTCGGCGTCCTTCATCGGGAAGCGCTTGAGCACCAGCAGCACCCGGTTGGCCAGGCGCGACCACAAGCACAGGCGATAGGCCGTCTCCATGTCGGCCATGCCGCGCACGGCAGAAGTGTGCTCACGCGCTTGCTCAAGGCCAAGCCCGACGGCTTCCTCGATCAGCAGGCCTTCAAGGCCTTTGGGACAGGTGAGGAAGATTTCGTAACGATCCGACATGGGAATACCAGGGCCTTTAGCAATAAGTGAACGGGCAACGCATCGCCCGTTCGGTTTTCAATCAAGCGCTTTTCTTCAAGAGCGCTCGTGTGGCGCGAAACTGCGCCGTCCCACCCCGGCAGGCTGGCTTTCTTGCAGGGCAAAAGAGCTTAGAGGCCGGGACAGATAAAAAGTCAGGGCAACAAAATGACATAAGTCGACCCTTCGTCGAATAGTAGTTGAGTGCAACCGTTCGACATTCTCACTAAAGCATTAACCTCATCATCTAGTGAGAGGCTGATCACAGGGGGCTTTGCGTGACAGGCACGATACAAAACCGCCCCAGGCTTATGGCCTGGACAGCATTATCGTTACGTCCTTATGACAAAACGATCATTCACTTGCTGTGACCTATTGGTTAGAACTCAACACAGGTTGGCGCCGCAACGGCGTCAACATCAAGGCTCGCGACGCCGGCAGCGAGCACCAACGGCAGAAGCAATCTGCCCGACCTCAACGAAGGTCGACGGGACATAAAGCAGTCAACAAGTGAGGGAAACACCCTATGAGAAGACTAAAGCGTGATCCGTTGGAAAAAGCGTTTTTACGCGGATATCAGTATGGCGTTAATGGCAAGTCCCGTGAGCTTTGCCCATTTACTCTACCGTCGGTACGCCAAGCCTGGATTAACGGCTGGCGAGAAGGACGCGGCGACAACTGGGACGGTATGACAGGCACTGCGGGCAT
>NZ_VYKE01000105.1:0-20308 GCF_032424515.1 Pseudomonas sp. JV245A | reverse complement strand
CCTGCACCAGCAGCTACAAGGTGCAGCGCAAGCCAGCAGTCAGCGGCGGTTGGACCAGCGCTGGCGCAACCATTCCAGGTCTTCGGGACGGGTGACCTTGAGGTTATCCGAGCGGCCTTCGATCAGGCGCGGCGCCTGGCCGGCCCATTCCATCGCCGAAGCTTCATCGGTAATCGCCACATCGGCCACCAGGCTGTCGGCCAGGGCACGATGCAGGGCACCGAGGCGGAACATCTGCGGTGTGTAGGCTTGCCAGATCAAACTGCGGTCAACGGTTTCCAGCACTCGACCGTGCTTGTCCACACGTTTCAGGGTGTCCCGGGCCGGAACTGCGAGCAGCCCCCCCACCGGGTCATCCACCAACTCACCCAGCAGTTTGTCCAGGTCATCCCGGGAAAGATTGGGCCGGGCGGCATCGTGAACCAGCACCCAGTCGTCATCGGCAGCGCCCTGGGCGTGCAGATGGAGCAAGGCATTGAGCACCGAGCCGGAACGCTCAGCACCACCGTCGACCCGCTGGATCCGCGAATCATGGGCGCAAGCCAGGGCCGGCCAGTAAGGATCATCAACCGCCAGGCTGACCACCAGCCCCTTGAGGCCGGGGTGGTCGAGAAAGCAGCCCAGGCTGTGTTCAAGAATTGTGCGTCCACCCAGTTGCAGGTACTGCTTGGGGCGGTCCGCGGCCATGCGGGCACCAACGCCCGCGGCAGGAATCACGGCCCAGAAGGCCGGCAATACGTCGCTCATTGGGCCAACTGGTAGAGGGTTTCACCCTCCTTGACCATACCCAACTCATGACGAGCCCGTTCTTCCACGGTCTCCATGCCTTTTTTCAGCTCCATGACTTCCGCATCGAGTACGCGATTTCGTTCCAGCAAACGCTCGTTTTCAGCGTGCTGGTCGGCAATCTGCTGAGTCAGGTCAGCAACCTGGGCCAAGCTGCCGTTCCCCACCCACAGGCGGTACTGCAAGCCAGCCAGCAGCAAGAGCAAGACCAGGAACAACCAATTGGGACTGCGCATCGAATATCGGGTATCCAGTGAAAAAAGACAGCCATGCCAACAACTTCGGACCTACTGATAGCACGAAGCCTGGAAGACCCAGGCTTGTGCTCTTAAGGCATCAGATTAGTGGCAAAAAACTCGCTGTAGCGATTTTCCCGACACAATCCGGTGTCTTTTTACCATCTACTGCTTAGCCGCGAAACTCACCGCGACCGTTGTACTTGGCCTTGCCGTTCAATTGCTCTTCGATACGCAGCAATTGGTTGTACTTGGAAACGCGGTCGGAACGGCACAGGGAGCCGGTCTTGATCTGGCCAGCCGAGGTACCCACGGCCAGGTCGGCGATGGTCGAATCTTCGGTTTCACCGGAACGGTGGGAGATCACCGCAGTGTAGCCGGCAGCCTTGGCCATCTGGATGGCCTCCAGGGTTTCGGTCAGGGTGCCGATCTGGTTGAACTTGATCAGGATCGAGTTGGCGATCTTCTTGTCGATGCCTTCTTTCAGGATCTTGGTGTTGGTCACGAACAGGTCGTCGCCGACCAGTTGAACCTTCTCGCCGATCTTGTCGGTAAGGATTTTCCAGCCGGCCCAGTCGGACTCGTCCAGGCCGTCTTCGATGGAGATGATCGGGTAGCGCTGGGTCAGGCCTTTGAGGTACTCGGCGAAACCTTCGGCGGTGAACACCTGGCCTTCGCCGGACAGGTTGTACTTGCCATCTTCATAGAATTCGCTGGCAGCGCAGTCCAGGGCCAGGGTCACGTCGGTGCCCAGGGTGTAACCGGCGTTGGCCACGGCTTCGGAGATCACTTTCAGAGCGTCTTCGTTGGAAGCCAGGTTCGGTGCAAAACCGCCTTCGTCACCCACTGCGGTGTTCAGGCCACGGGCCTTCAGCACGGCTTTGAGGTGATGGAAGATTTCAGTGCCCATGCGCAGGCCTTCCGAGAAGGACTTGGCGCCAACCGGCTGCACCATGAACTCCTGGATGTCGACGTTGTTATCGGCGTGCTCGCCACCGTTGATGATGTTCATCATCGGTACCGGCATCGAGTAGACGCCCGGAGTGCCATTGAGGTTGGCGATGTGGGCGTACAGCGGCAGGTCCTGGTCCTGAGCGGCGGCCTTGGCAGCAGCCAGGGACACGGCGAGGATCGCGTTGGCGCCCAGGGTGGCCTTGTTCTCGGTACCGTCGAGCTTGATCATGGCCTGATCCAGGGCCTTCTGATCGATCGGGTCCTTACCCAGCAGCAGGTCGCGGATCGGACCGTTGATGTTGGCTACCGCCTTGAGCACGCCCTTGCCCAGGTAACGGCTCTTGTCGCCATCACGCAGCTCCAGCGCTTCGCGCGAGCCGGTGGAAGCACCGGACGGCGCGCATGCACTGCCGATGATGCCGTTGTCGAGAAGCACGTCCGCTTCGACAGTGGGGTTGCCACGGGAGTCGAGAACTTCACGACCTTTGATGTCGACGATTTTTGCCATTGTTGTAAACACTCCAAAGTTGACGAAAACGACGCAGCTGTAGGAAATCTTTTACCGTCGGCAAGGCGGGGAAAGCGGGCAGTCTTGCAGACGATAAGGCTCAGGCCCGGGGGCCTGAGCAATAATCGTGCGGTACTTTACCGGAGAAATCGGTTTTACGCGGTTTCTACCGTCGGAAAACTCTTGACCAGCTCGTCCAGGGCCTTGAGCTGGGCCAGGAACGGCTCGAGCTTGTCCAGGCGCAGGGCGCAAGGACCGTCGCACTTGGCGTTGTCCGGATCCGGATGGGCTTCGAGGAACAGCCCGGCAAGAGACTGGCTCATGCCGGCCTTGGCCAGGTCGGTGACCTGGGCCCGGCGACCGCCAGCGGAGTCGGCGCGACCACCCGGCATCTGCAGGGCGTGGGTCACATCGAAGAACACCGGGTATTCGAACTGCTTCATGATGCCGAAGCCGAGCATGTCCACGACCAGGTTGTTGTAGCCGAAGCTGGAACCGCGCTCGCAGAGGATCAACTGATCGTTGCCCGCCTCTTCGCACTTGCTCAGGATGTGTTTCATTTCCTGGGGTGCGAGGAACTGGGCTTTCTTGATGTTGATCACCGCGCCGGTCTTGGCCATGGCCACCACCAGGTCGGTCTGCCGCGAAAGGAAGGCCGGCAGCTGGATGATGTCGCAGACTTCGGCGACCACGGCAGCCTGGGCCGGCTCGTGGACGTCAGTGATGATCGGCACGCCAAAGGCCTGCTTCACGTCTTCGAAAATCCGCATGCCTTCTTCCAGGCCCGGGCCACGGTAGGAGGTCACCGACGAACGGTTGGCCTTGTCGAAACTGGCCTTGAACACGTAGGGGATACCGAGCTTCTCGGTGACCCGCACGTATTCTTCACAGACCTGCATCGCCATGTCGCGGCTTTCCAGCACGTTCATGCCGCCGAACAGCACCATCGGCTTGTCGTTGGCGATCTCGATGTTGCCTACGCGGATGATCTTCTGCGCCATCAGGGTCACGCCTTCTTCTGGTGTTGAGCCAATGCTGCTTTGACGAAACCGCTGAACAGTGGGTGGCCGTCACGGGGAGTCGAGGTGAACTCGGGGTGGAACTGGCAAGCGACGAACCATGGATGATCCTGGGCCTCGACCACTTCAACCAGCGCGCCGTCACCCGAGCGACCGGAGATCTTCAGGCCAGCTTCGATCAGTTGCGGCAGCAGCTTGTTGTTCACTTCGTAGCGGTGACGGTGACGCTCGATGATCACGTCCTTGGCGTAGCAGTCGTGGACCTTGGAGCCCGCTTCCAGCAAGCATTCCTGAGCGCCCAGACGCATGGTGCCGCCCAGGTCGGAAGCTTCGGTACGCACTTCAACGGCACCGGTGGCGTCTTCCCACTCGGTGATCAGGCCGACGACCGGATGGCCGCTGGTGCGATCGAACTCGGTGGAGTTGGCGTCTTTCCAGCCCATGACATTACGGGCGAACTCGATGACCGCCACTTGCATGCCCAGGCAGATACCCAGGTACGGCACCTTGTTCTCGCGAGCGTATTGCACCGCGGTGATCTTGCCTTCCACGCCACGCAGGCCGAAACCGCCTGGAACCAGGATCGCGTCGACGCCTTCCAGCAGCGCGGTGCCCTGGTTCTCGATGTCTTCGGAATCGATGTAGCGCAGGTTGACCTTGGTACGGTTGGTAATGCCGGCATGACTCATCGCTTCGATCAGCGACTTGTAGGCGTCCAGCAGTTCCATGTACTTGCCGACCATGGCGATGGTGACTTCGTGCTCTGGGTTGAGCTTGGCGTCCACCACTTTTTCCCACTCGGACAGGTCAGCACCGTTGCACTGCAGGCCGAAACGCTCGACGACGAAATCGTCCAGGCCCTGGGCGTGCAGCACGGCCGGGATCTTGTAGATGGTGTCGACGTCTTCCAGGGAGATCACCGCACGCTCTTCAACGTTGGTGAACAGCGCGATCTTGCGGCGCGACGACACATCCACCGGATGGTCGGAGCGGCAGATCAGCACGTCCGGCTGCAAGCCGATCGAACGCAGCTCTTTTACCGAGTGCTGGGTCGGCTTGGTCTTGGTCTCGCCAGCGGTGGCGATGTACGGAACCAGCGTCAGGTGCATCAGCATCGCGCGCTTGGAACCGACTTCCACACGCAGTTGACGGATGGCTTCGAGGAACGGTTGCGACTCGATGTCACCCACAGTACCGCCGATTTCCACCAGGGCCACGTCGGCATCGCCGGCGCCCTTGATGATGCGACGCTTGATCTCGTCGGTGATGTGCGGAATCACCTGGATGGTGGCACCCAGATAATCACCACGGCGCTCCTTGCGCAGCACGTGCTCGTACACGCGGCCGGTGGTGAAGTTGTTGTTCTGGGTCATGGTCGTGCGGATGAACCGCTCGTAGTGGCCCAGGTCCAGGTCGGTCTCGGCGCCGTCGTGGGTGACGAACACTTCACCGTGCTGGAACGGGCTCATGGTGCCCGGGTCGACGTTGATGTACGGGTCCAGCTTGAGCATGGTGACCTTAAGCCCCCGCGCCTCCAGGATGGCCGCCAATGAAGCCGAGGCAATGCCTTTCCCCAATGAAGAAACAACACCGCCCGTGACGAATATGTAGCGCGTCATGAAAAACCCTAGAAGTCTGCGTTAAAGCGGTCAGTGCCGCCGGGGAAAGCGAAGGAAGGCCGAAGCCCCCGATCACCTGCATTAATCACAGTGCACCTTTCAAAAAAACCGCCGCGTGGTGACAGACCGGATGCAAAAACACCGGTAGGTTGCTCGCTACACATTTTTTGGAATCGCCCAGCAAAGACTGCTTGGTAATCGGCAACTCCTGCAATTCAGGCGAATCCACAGAAGTTGTATCAAGAAGGGAGCGTAGTCTACCGGAAAGCCCCTTTCAGCTCAAACCTTGATCGCTGGTTGGTGGCAGCCATTGCAATGGCCAGCCACCCTGGGGGTTTGTCGCAAGTGCCGGCAGGTTCGCCACCGCGAGCAAGCGGTCGTCCTGATACAGCAGCGGCAATCTGCCACGGACGAAACCCGGCAGCCCGCTTTCATTGAGCAAACGCTTCAAGTCCCGATGGCCGCGGCCGGCCAGGTGCATGATCTCGCCCCCCTGGCGATAGCGGATATGCAGCGACCCGGTCGGCACTGGCCCAGGGAACGACACCTGACCGTTGCCCGGCAGATGCAAGGGCTTTTGCGGATCGAGCCACTGCAACCGTCCGTCGACCGGTTGCAGCCAGCTGCCGGACAGCCACCAGACTCGCCCTGCCGCACGATGCAACTCGCCATCGGCCAAACGCCACACCGGTCGCCCTTCGGCACCCGCATCTCGCAGGCTGTCCCAGCCACGCCAGTGATCGGTATCCGGCAAACGGCCAAACCGGCTCAACCAATGGCTCAAGGCATTGCGTTGGCGCGCGCCCGACAAAGACTGCAAAGGTGCCAGAGCCAGTGAGGGCAGATCCAGCCAGGGCCAGACGCTAGCACCGCGGGCTGCATCCAGATCCATGAGCGCCAGCTCATCGAGCAGGCCCTGGGCTTCATTCAAGTGCGCGGCGCTGCGGCTCATGCTGAGTGCCGCCTGGGGCCAGCGCGCGGTAATCGCCGGCATGACCTGGTGGCGCAGGTAATTGCGCGAATACTGATGATCGGCGTTGGACGGGTCTTCGACCCAGCTCAACTGATGCTCCACGGCGTAGCACTGCAGTTCGGCACGTGACACATCAAGCAAGGGTCGCAGCAGGTGCCCGTCGCCCAATGGCCGCGCTGACGGCATTGCCGACAAGCCCCTGACTCCGGCACCGCGCAGCAGGCGGAACAGCAGCGTTTCCGCCTGGTCGTCACGATGCTGCGCCGTCAGCAGCACTTCAGTGCTCGCCGTGAGCCGTGCGAAAGCGCCATAGCGTGCCTCGCGGGCGGCGCGCTCCAGGCTGGCACCGGCTGGCACCTGGACGCGAAGCACCTGCAGCGGCACCCCCAGCGCATCACAGAAGGCCTGACAATGCTCCGGCCAAGCGTCGGCCGCAGCCTGAAGCCCATGATGGATATGCACAGCCGAAAGTGGAGGAAGGCGATGGTGCTGCGCCAGATCGGCGAGCAGATGCAACAGGACGGTGGAATCCAGGCCACCGGAGAAAGCCACGCGCCAACTCCTGGAGTCGCGCCAGGGCGCGAGGCTTTGCAGTAGTTTGGCGGAGAGAGCGTTCATGACGTGTTCAAGACCTGTAGGAGCGGCCGGGTGGCGTACTGCTTGCCCGCATAAGCAACAACGCCGCCATCGAATCGATGGCGGCGCCTGGGTCGCGAACGAGCGTGCCCCTACAAGGGGAGGCAGTGCTCGATCAGAGACCGTAGCTCATCAGGCGGTCATAGCGACGGGCCAGCAAGGTGTCGTTGTCCATTTCCTTGAGCATGGCCAGCTGCGTGCTGAGTTCGGCACGGATCGAGGCCGCTGCGGCAGCCGGATCCCGATGGGCACCGCCCAATGGCTCGCCGATGACCTTGTCGACAATACCCAGGCCTTTGAGGCGCTCGGCGGTAATACCCATGGCTTCGGCGGCATCGGCAGCCTTTTCCGAGGTTTTCCACAGGATCGATGCGCAGCCTTCCGGCGAGATCACCGCGTAGGTGGAGTACTGCAGCATGTTCAACTGGTCACAGACACCGATGGCCAAGGCACCGCCAGAACCACCTTCACCGATCACGGTGGCGATGATCGGAGTCTTCAGGCGCGCCATGACTCGCAGGTTCCAGGCAATGGCCTCGCTCTGGTTGCGCTCTTCAGCGTCGATGCCCGGATAGGCGCCCGGAGTGTCGATGAAGGTCAGGATCGGCATCTTGAAGCGCTCGGCCATTTCCATCAGGCGGCAGGCCTTGCGGTAGCCTTCCGGACGCGGCATGCCGAAGTTGCGGCGGACCTTTTCGCGTACTTCACGGCCTTTCTGGTGCCCGATGATCATTACCGGCTGCTCGTCCAGGCGAGCAACGCCGCCTACGATGGCGGCGTCGTCAGAGAAGTGGCGATCGCCATGCAGCTCGTCGAACTCGGTGAAGATGTGCTGGATGTAGTCCAGGGTGTACGGGCGACGCGGGTGCCGCGCCAGACGTGCGATCTGCCAGCTGGTGAGCTTGCCGAAGATGTCCTCGGTCAGGGTGTTGCTCTTGTCCTGCAGGCGGGAAATCTCATCGCCGATATTCAGCGAATTGTCATTACCGACCAAGCGCAACTCTTCGATCTTGGCTTGCAGGTCGGCGATCGGCTGTTCGAAATCAAGAAAATTCGGGTTCATAGGCGTCCGTCTGGGCTCGACGTCCAAGGGAGCTTGGGCCGGCCGGTTGTCTATTCGCGCCCTACCTTAAGGGACGGACGCGTTGAGGTCGAGATTAAAAATTCAAGTGACGATGAGGCGCAATGATGGCACCTCACCGTCAACGGTATTGGAGGAAGACGTTGTCTCGCCCGAACTGGTCACGCAGGGCTTGAATCAAGCTGTCCGCCGGATCGATCCGCCAGTTCTCGCCAAACTGCAGCAGGGCCTTGGCGTCATCCCGGGTGTACTCCATGGTGATCGGGCATGCGCCGCGGTGGCGCTTGAACAGATCACCCAGCCAGCGTAGCTGATCGCCCTTCAGGGCATCGCTGTGGATCTTCAGGCGCAGGCTTTCCGCCAGGTTGGTCCGCGCATCCTCCATGCTCATCACCCGCTTGACCCGCAGGCGCAGGCCGCCGGAGAAGTCGTCGTTGCTGACCTCGCCCTCCACCACCACCATGGCGTCGGTCTGCAGCAGCGACTGCGCCGAGTGGAACGCATCGGCAAACAGCGAGGCTTCGATCCGCCCCGAGCGGTCGTCGAGGGTGATGAAGCCCATCTTGTCGCCCTTTTTATTCTTCATCACCCGCAGGGCGATGATCATGCCAGCCACGGTCTGGGTATCCCGGGCCGGCTTCAGGTCGATGATGCGCTGGCGGGCGAAACGACGGATCTCGCCTTCGTATTCGTCGATCGGGTGCCCGGTCAGGTACAGCCCCAGGGTGTCTTTCTCGCCTTTCAGGCGTTCCTTGAGGGTCAGTTCCTTGGCCTTGCGATGGTTGGCGTAGACATCCGCATCCTCATCGACGAAGACCCCGCCGAACAGATCGGCGTGGCCGCTGTCGTGGGTACGGGCGGTCTGCTCCGCGGCCTTGATCGCTTCTTCCATGGCCGCCAGCAGCACGGCGCGGTTCTGGTCGATATTGGCCTGGTAGGCCTTGGGCTCATCGAAGAAGTGCGGCCCCAGGCGGTCCAGGGCGCCGCTTCGAATCAAGCCGTCCAGGGTCCGCTTGTTGATGCGCTTGAGGTCGACCCTGGCGCAGAAATCGAACAGATCCTTGAAAGGGCCTTCCTCGCGGGCTTCGGTGATGGCTTCCACCGGCCCCTCGCCGACGCCCTTGATCGCGCCCAGGCCGTAGACGATGCGACCTTCGTCGTTCACCGTGAACTTGAACTCGGAGGTGTTCACGTCCGGCGCGTCGAGGCGCAACTTCATGATCCGCACTTCCTCGATCAAGGTCACGACCTTGTCGGTGTTGTGCATATCCGCGGAGAGTACCGCCGCCATGAACGGCGCCGGGTAGTGCGCCTTGAGCCAGGCGGTCTGGTACGACACCAGGCCGTAGGCGGCGGAGTGGGATTTGTTGAAGCCGTAGCCGGCGAACTTTTCCACCAGGTCGAAGATGTTGCCCGCCAGGTCCGCATCGATGTTGTTGCTGGCGCAACCCTCAATGAAGCCGCCACGCTGCTTGGCCATCTCCTCGGGCTTTTTCTTACCCATGGCTCGACGCAGCATGTCCGCACCGCCCAGGGTGTAGCCGGCCATGACCTGGGCAATCTGCATCACCTGTTCCTGGTACAGGATGATGCCGTAGGTCGGTGCCAGTACCGGCTGCAGGCCGTCGTACTGATAGTCCGGGTGCGGGTAGGCCAGTTCGGCGCGGCCGTGCTTGCGGTTGATGAAGTCATCCACCATGCCCGATTGCAGCGGCCCCGGACGGAACAGGGCCACCAGTGCGATCAGGTCTTCCAGGCAGTCGGGCTTGAGCTTCTTGATCAGCTCCTTCATGCCCCGGGATTCAAGCTGGAATACCGCGGTGGTTTCAGCTTTCTGCAACAGGCTGTAGGTCGGCTTGTCGTCCAGCGGAATAAAGGCGATATCCAGCGGTTCCTCGCCGACCTTGGCGCGGTCGCGGTTAATGGTTTTCAGCGCCCAGTCGATGATGGTCAGGGTCCGCAGACCGAGGAAGTCGAACTTCACCAGGCCAGCAGCCTCGACGTCATCCTTGTCGAACTGGGTCACCAGGCCGCCGCCTTCTTCGTCGCAGTAGATCGGCGAGAAGTCGGTAAGCTTGGTGGGCGCGATCACCACGCCCCCGGCGTGTTTACCGACGTTGCGCACCACGCCCTCGAGCTTGCGCGCCATCTCCCAGATTTCCGCCGCCTCTTCATCGACCTTGATGAAGTCCCGCAGGATCTCCTCTTGCTCGTAGGCTTTTTCCAGGGTCATGCCGACTTCGAAGGGGATCATCTTCGACAGACGGTCGGCCAAGCCGTAGGACTTGCCCTGCACCCGCGCCACGTCACGGACCACCGCCTTGGCCGCCATGGAACCGAAGGTGATGATCTGGCTCACCGCGTTGCGGCCGTATTTCTCGGCCACGTAGTCGATCACCCGGTCGCGACCGTCCATGCAGAAGTCGACGTCGAAGTCGGGCATGGAGACCCGTTCCGGGTTAAGGAAACGTTCGAACAGCAGGTCGTATTCCAGCGGATCGAGGTCAGTGATCTTCTGCACATAGGCCACCAGGGAACCGGCACCCGACCCCCGGCCCGGACCTACCGGTACGCCGTTGCTCTTGGCCCACTGGATAAAGTCCATAACGATCAGGAAGTAACCGGGGAAGCCCATCTGGATGATGATATCCAGTTCGAAATTCAGCCGGTCGACGTAGACCTGACGCTTGGCCTCGTAGTCCTCGGTGGTGTCCTTGGGCAGCAGCACGCTGAGGCGCTCTTCCAGGCCGTCGAAGGAAACCTTGCGAAAATACTCATCGATGGTCATGCCATCGGGAATCGGGTAGTCAGGCAAGAAGTGCTTGCCCAGCTTGACCTCGATGTTGCAGCGTTTGGCGATCTCGACAGTGTTTTCCAGCGCCTCGGGCAGGTCACTGAACAGCTCGGCCATTTCTTCGGCGCTTTTCAGGTACTGCTGGTCGCTGTAGTTCTTTGAGCGGCGCGGATCGTCCAGGGCCCGGCCTTCACCGATGCAAACCCGGGTTTCGTGGGCTTCGAAGTCTTCCTGCTTGATGAAACGCACGTCGTTGGTAGCCACCAGCGGCGCGCCGATCTTGTCGGCCAGGGCCACCGCGGCGTGCAATTGCTCTTCGTCGTTGGGGCGGTTGGTACGCTGCACTTCCAGGTAGAAGCGCTCGGGGAATACGGCCATCCACTCCCGGGCCAGGGTCTCGGCAACCTCGAGATCGCCGGCGATCAGGGCCATGCCGATCTCGCCCTCCTTGGCCGCCGAGAGCATGATCAGGCCTTCCGCGGCCTCCGCCACCCACTCACGCTCGATGATGATCTGGCCGTTGCGCTGGCCATCGATGAAGCCGCGGGAAATCAGCTCGGTCAGGTTGCGATAACCCACGGCGTTCATCACCAGCAGGCTGATGCGGCTCAGGGGGTTATCCGGGTCCTTGTTCGACAGCCACAGGTCGGCGCCGCAGATCGGCTTGATCCCCGCCCCCATGCTGGTTTTATAGAACTTGACCAGGGAACACATGTTGTTCTGGTCGGTGACCGCCACCGCCGGCATGCCCATGCCGGCCAGCGCCTTGACCAGCGGCTTGATCCGCACCAGACCGTCGACCAGGGAATATTCAGTGTGCAGGCGCAGGTGAACGAATGAAGCCGGCATAGTGATCCTGTAATAAGCGCGAAAACAACAAGGCCCGGATTGTACCGGGCCTCGACTAAAACATCAGCCTCAGGACTGAATCTCGCCCAGCGCCTCGCGGGCTTCGTAGGCTTGCCGCACCGGAGCGAAAGAGCGCCGGTGAATCGGTGTCGGCCCCAGGCGGGCCAGGGCTTCCAGATGCACCGGGGTCGGGTAGCCCTTGTGGCCACCGATGCCATATCCCGGATAGATCAGCTCGAAAGCGGCCATTTCTCGGTCACGGCTGACCTTGGCCAGGATCGATGCCGCGGCAATCGCCGGAACCTTGCTATCGCCCTTGACCACCGCTTCAGCCGGCATCGCCAGCTTCGGGCAACGGTTGCCATCGATCATCGCCAGCTTCGGGGTCACACTCAGCCCCTCCACCGCGCGCTGCATGGCCAACATGGTGGCATGGAGGATATTCAGCTCGTCGATTTCCTCGACCTCAGCCCGGGCGATGCACCAGCTCAGGGCTTTCTCGCAGATTTCGTCGAACAGCTTCTCGCGCCGGGCTTCGGTGAGCTTCTTCGAATCGTTGAGGCCGAGAATCGGCCGCGTCGGGTCGAGAATCACTGCCGCGGTGACCACTGCACCACACAAAGGGCCGCGGCCGACCTCATCGACCCCGGCCACCAGGTCCTCGGCGTCCGCCACCAGGGTGAAATCCAGGCCCATTTGCATTTTCGGGTTACTCACAGTCATTTGCCGATCAGCCCAAGCACGGCTTGCGCGGCCTGGTTGGATGCGTCGCGACGCAAGGTTCGGTGGATCTCGTCAAAGCCGCGAGTCTGCTCTTCACCACCTTCGATCAGCGGCGACAAGGTCTGGGCCAGAGCATCGGCCGTGGCATCGTCCTGCAGCAGCTCAGGCACCAGGAGGCGCTGGGCCAGCAGGTTCGGCAGGGAAATGTACGGGCTCTTGACCATGCGCTTGAGAATCCAGAAGGTCAGCGGCGCCAGGCGATAAGCCACGACCATCGGGCGCTTGTAGAGCAAGGCTTCCAGGGTCGCGGTACCGGAGGCGATCAACACCGCATCGCAAGCAGCCAGCGCCTTGTGGGACTGGCCATCGAGCAACGTCAGTGGCAGATCACGATTGGCCAGCAACTGCTCCAGCTGGACCCGCCGCTCCGGGCTGGCGCAAGGCATGATGAAACGCACGCCGGGGCGCATGGCCCGCAGGCGCTGAGCGGCATCGAGGAACAAGGCGCCCAGGCGCCCTACTTCGCCACCGCGACTACCGGGCATCAAGGCCACCAACGGCCCTTCTGGCAACCCCAGCTCCGCGCGTGCAGCGGCTCGATCGGCCTCCAGCGGAATGGCATCGGCCAGAGAGTGACCGACGAACTTCACCGGTACCCCCTTCTCTTCATAGAAGCGGGCTTCGAAGGGGAACAGGGTCAGCATCAGGTCGCAGCCTTCGCGGATCTTCAGCACCCGCTTCTGCCGCCAGGCCCAGACCGAAGGACTGACGTAGTGCACGGTCTTGATCCCGGCCTGACGCAGCTTGAGTTCGATATTCAGGGTGAAATCCGGGGCATCGATACCGATAAACACATCCGGCTTTTCAGCAATCAGGGTCTGGATCAGCTTCTTGCGTCGAGCCAGCAGCTCACGCAGGCGCCCAAGCACCTCTACCAGCCCCATGACCGCCAGGCGCTCCATGGGGAAGTAGGAAACAAGGCCTTCGGCCTCCATCAGCGGACCACCGACCCCTATGAATTCGACGGCCGGGTGCTGAGCCTTGAGAGCTCGCATCAAACCGGCGCCGAGAATGTCGCCGGAGGCTTCGCCAGCCACCAGCGCAATACGCAGAGTGCTCATGATTAACGGGTGATGCCGCGAGTCGAGGACTGGATCGAGTCACGAAAGACCGCGACTTCAGGGAACTGTGCAGCCGGCTCGGCCAGCTCGGCCAAGGCCTGATCAACCGTCAGCCCCTGGCGATAGACCGTCTTGTAGGCACGACGCAGCGCGTGGATCGCATCTTCGCTGAAGCCGCGACGGCGCATGCCTTCGAAGTTCATGCTGCGGGCTTCGGCGGGGTTGCCGAATACGGTGACGAATGCCGGCACGTCCTTGCCGATGGCGGTGCCCATGCCGGAAAAGCTGTGGGCGCCGATATGGCAATACTGATGCACCAGGGTGAAACCGGAGAGAATCGCCCAGTCATCCACATGCACATGGCCGGCCAAGGCGGTGTTGTTGACCAGGATGCAGTGGTTACCGATAACACTGTCATGGCCGATGTGGGCATAGGCCATGACCAGGTTGTGATCACCCAGAGTGGTTTCGGAACGATCCTGGACGGTGCCACGGTGAATGGTCACGCCTTCGCGGATCACGTTGTGGTCACCGATCACCAGGCGGGTTTCCTCGCCCTTGTATTTCAGATCAGGCGTGTCCTCACCTACCGACGAAAACTGGTAGATGCGGTTGTGCTTACCGATCCGGGTAGGGCCCTTGAGAATCACATGGGGCCCGATCACTGTACCCTCGCCGATTTCCACACCAGCGCCGACGATCGACCACGGGCCAACCTCAACGTCGTCGGCCAGGACGGCCGTCGGATCGATGATTGCGCGAGGGTCAATCAAACTCATAGTTTGCGTTCCGCACAGATGATCTCGGCAGAGCACACCGGCTTGCCGTCGACCGAAGCCTGGCATTCGAACTTCCAGATCTGGCGCTTGCAGCTGATGAACTTGGCTTCAAGGATCAGCTGGTCGCCCGGCAGCACCGGCTGGCGGAAGCGCAGCTTGTCGGAACCGACGAAGTAATAGAGGGTGCCGTCGGCGGGCTTCACGTCGAGCATCTTGAAACCGAGAATGCCCGCAGCCTGAGCCATGGCCTCGATGATCAGCACGCCCGGCATGATCGGGTGCGCAGGGAAGTGACCATTGAAGAACGGTTCATTGATGCTGACATTCTTGTAGGCACGAATGCACTTGCCTTCAACATCCAGGTCCACTACCCGATCCACCAACAGGAAAGGGTAACGGTGAGGCAAGTATTCGCGAATCTCGTTGATGTCCATCATTTCGGGGGGAAGCCTGTAGTAAAGAGTGGGAGCGCGCGACTAACGCACGCTCCTCTAGCAAATCAAGGAGGCAGTCTAGCGGCTGTGCACACTTGATATGGAAATGGTATCAGCCATCAGATGAAGCATTGCCGCCGGGGGTCACGTCCCCAACGCGCTTTTCCAACTGACGCAAGCGCCGTGCAAGGTCATCCAGCTGGCGGATGCGTGCCGCGCTTTTGCGCCACTCGGCAGCAGGCTGCATGGCCGTACCGGAAGAGTAGGCGCCCGGTTCGGTAATCGAGTGGGTCACCATGGTCATCCCGGTGAGGAATACGTTGTCGCAAATATCGATATGCCCAACCAGGCCCACGCCACCGGCGAGCATACAGTGCTTGCCGATCTTGGTACTGCCGGAGATCCCCACACAAGCAGCCATGGCGGTGTGATCACCGACCTGGACGTTGTGGGCGATCTGGATCTGGTTGTCCAGCTTCACGCCATTGCCAATGACGGTATCGGCCAGGGCACCGCGGTCGATCGCCGTGTTGACGCCGATTTCCACATCGTCACCGATGGTCACGCCGCCAATCTGGGCGATTTTCTGCCAGACGCCTTTTTCATTGGCAAAACCAAAGCCTTCACCCCCCAGCACAGCACCTGACTGAATGACCACACGCTTGCCGATACGCACGTCGTGGTACAGGGTCACCCGTGGTGCCAGCCAGCCACCTTCGCCGATTTCGCAACGGGCGCCGATAAAGCAGTGAGCGCCGATGGTCACACCTGCAGCAATCCGCGCACCGCTCTCGATCACGGCAAAGGGGCCAATGCTGGCCGCAGGATCTACCTGCGCATCAGCGGCAATCACCGCAGAAGGATGAACACCTGCCTGTGCCTTTGGCTTGGGATCGAACAAATGGGAAATGCGCGCATAGGCCAGGTAGGGATCGGCCACTATCAGTGCGTCACCGGCATAGGCTTCGGCATCCGCGGCCTTCAACAGCACCGCGCCGGCGTGGCAATCCACCAGGTACTTGCGGTACTGGGGATTTGCCAAAAAGCTCAACTGAGCTGGGCCAGCCTCCTGCAAGGTGGCTAGCCCAGTGATTTCCTTCTCCCCGTCGCCACTCAAGGTGGCGCCGAGGAACTCGGCCAACTGGCCGAGCTTTATGGTCGCGGTCATGGCTTACTTCAGCTGATTCATACGCTCGATAACCTGGCGAGTGATGTCGTACTGAGGTTTGACATCAATCACTGCGCCACGCTCGAAGACCAGGTCGAAACCGCCTTTCTTGATGACTTCTTCCACAGCGCTGTCCAGCTTCGGCTTCAGCTGCTTGAGCATTTCGCGGTCGGCAACGGCTTTGGCTTCGTTCAGCTCCTTGGACTGGAACTGGAAGTCACGGGCCTTTTGCTTGAACTCGAGCTCCAGGCGTTCACGCTCGCCCTGCTGCATCTTGTCGCCACCGGCCACCAGACGGTCCTGGATGCCTTTGGCGCTGCTTTCCAGAGTCTTCAGCTTGGTCAACTGCGGACCGAACTTTTTCTCGGCATCCACGGCGTACTTCTTGGCTGCGTCAGATTCCAGCAGGGCCATCTGATAGTTCAGGACGGCGATTTTCATTTCGGCAAATGCCGGGCTCGCGACCAGAACGGTGGCCAGGAGAACCAATTGAGTCAACTTACGCACGATGCACTCCTACAAAATCCATTGTCGTTATCTTGGATCAGGCTATTAGAAAGTCTGACCGAGAGAGAATTGGAACACCTGGGTTTCAGCGTCATCCGGTTTCTTGATCGGCATCGCCAGGGCGAAGCTCAATGGACCCAGAGCGGTGACCCAAGTCACACCGACACCAACCGAACTGGCCAGATTGCTCAGGCTGATATCGTTGCACTGCGTTTTCACGTTCGACGCCGCAATGGTGTTGGACGTGCTTTCACAGCGAGAGTTGAAGACGTTACCCACATCCCAGAACAAGGAGGTACGCAGCGAGCGCTGATCCTTGACGAAAGGCAACGGGAACAGCAACTCGGCACCACCCTGGATCAATACGTTACCGCCGAATGGCAGTGGATCCTGGTCCGGGTCGGCAGCCGTACCGACGTTACCGGTTACACCAGCACCACGACTAGGAGTACTGCGTGGGCCCAGAGTGCTGTCCTTGAAGCCACGTACCGAGTTGAAGCCACCAGCATAGTAGTTCTCGTAGAACGGCAAGCCCTTGGTATCACCAAAGCCGTCGCCATAACCCAGCTCGGTATGGAAGCGCATGGTGTAGTTCTCACTCAACGGCGTGAACAACTGGCCACGGTAGTCGAGCTTGAAGAACGACAGATCGCTGCCCGGGGTGGTGGTTTCCAGCACCAGGCTTTGCGAGTGACCGCGGGTCGCCAATACGCCTTTGTTCAGGGTCGATTCGGACCAGCCGGCCGAGGCCTTGAAGTTCAGGTAGCTGTCGCCCTGCTTGTTCACGAAGTCGAAGATTTCGTCGACGGTGTACAGGCCGGTCTTGATCTTGTCCTGCTGCGCAGTCAGACCGAAGGTCAGACGCGAAGTCTCGCTGATCGGGTAGCCCACGCTGACGCCGGCACCCAGGCTGTCCACCGCATAGCTGGCCACGTCGACGTCGAGGTCTTTGTAGTCAGTGGTGCGATAGAAGGCGTTGTAGCCCAGGCTCACGCCATCGGCGGTCCAGTAGGGGTCTACGTAGCCGAAGTTGTAGCGGCTCTGGTATTCGCTGCGGGTCAGGCCGATGCTGACCTTGTTACCGGTACCCAGGAAGTTGTTCTGGGTGATCGAACCACCGAGGATCAGGCCCGCGCTCTGGGCAAAACCGACGCTGGCGGTGATCGAACCGGACGCTTGTTCTTCAACCGCGTAGTTCACGTCTACCTGGTCATCCACACCCGGCACGGCCGGGGTCTCGACGTTGACTTCCTTGAAGAAGCCCAGGCGCTCAAGACGAGTCTTGGATTGATCGATCAGGTAGGTCGAAGCCCAGCCGCCTTCCATCTGGCGCATCTCGCGACGCAGCACTTCGTCCTCGGACTTGGTGTTGCCACGGAAGTTGATGCGGTTGACGTAGGCACGCTTGCCCGGGTCCACCACAAAGGTGATGTCCACGGTGTGGTCTTCATCGTGAGGCTGAGGCACGCCGTTCACGTTGGCGAAGGTATAACCCTCGTTGCCCAGGCGGCGAGTGATGAGTTCGGAAGTGGTGGTCATCAGCTTGCGCGAGAACACCTGGCCCTTCTCCACCAGCAGCAGCGCCTTGACCTGGTCTTCAGGGACTTTCAGGTCACCGCTGAGCTTCACGTCACGAACGCTGTACTTCTCGCCTTCGTTGACGTTGACGGTGATGTAGACGTGCTTCTTGTCCGGGGTGATGGACACCTGGGTCGAGGCGATATCCATGTTGATATAGCCACGATCCAGATAGTAGGAACGCAGACGCTCCAGGTCACCGGAGAGTTTTTCACGGGCGTACTTGTCATCGTTCTTGAAGAACGACAGCCAGTTGGTGGTCTTGAGTTCGAACAGGCCGATCAGGTCTTCATCGGGGAAGACGGTGTTGCCTACCACGTTGATGTGCTGGATGGCTGCGACTGTGCCTTCGTTGATCTTGACCTTCAGGCCAACCCGGTTACGTGGCTGCGGCACGACTTCGGTTTCAACGGTGGCCGAGTAACGGCCCTGAGCGACATACTGACGCTGCAGCTCGTTGCGCACGCCTTCGAGGGTCGCGCGCTGGAAGATTTCACCTTCCGCCAGGCCGGACTGCTTGAGCCCTTTCATCAGGTCGTCAGTGGAGATCGCCTTGTTGCCTTCGATCTCGATACTGGCAACCGACGGACGTTCGACTACCGTGATGACCAGGACGTTGCCATCGCGGCCCAGCTGGATGTCTTGAAAGAAACCGGTTTTGAACAGCGCACGAGTGGATTCCACCAGGCGACGGTCGTCCGCCTGCTCGCCGACGTTCAACGGCAAGGCACCAAAGACGCTACCCGCGGAAACGCGCTGGAGGCCGTTGACGCGGATATCGGAGATAGTGAAGGACTCGGCGTGAACTTCGGCGATCATCAATACGGTGAGAACCGCAGTTAGCAGCAGACGTTTCATGAAGTCCTTTCTTATTCCAACTGGCAATAAACAAACTGCCGCAAAATGCGGCAGATTCGCAATTCAGCGAAGCGTTACAGACGACCCAGATCGTTGACCAGAGCAAGCAGCATGACTCCGACCACCAAGCTGATACCGATCTGTATCCCCCAACCTTGCACCCGATCCGACAAGGGACGACCACGCGCCCACTCAATCAGATAAAACAGCAAATGCCCCCCATCCAGTACCGGGATGGGCAACAAATTCAGAACACCCAGGCTAATACTCAGATAAGCAAGGAAATTCAAGAAATCAGCAATGCCCGACTGGGCAGAAGCGCCCGCCACTTTAGCAATGGTTATCGGTCCACTCAAGTTTTTTACCGAGAGCTCGCCGAACAACATTTTCTTCAGCGATTCGAGGGTCAGAACGCTCATGGTCCAGGTCCGTCGGGCCCCTTCACCAATCGCCTCCAACGGCCCGTAGCTGACCTCGCGAAGCATCTGCGGCGGCCAATCCACCGCTTTCACCCCGGCCCCCAGGTAGCCATTTGGCGCTTTGCTTTCGCCGCGGCTGGCCAAGGTCACGGGGACGTCGATTTGAGCACCATCGCGCTCGACATGCAGCACAATTTTCGTATCAGGGTGCACACGGACCCAATCCACCACTTGCTGCCAGTCATTGAGCGACTGGCCATCAAGGGCCAACAGACGATCGCCGGTTTTCAGGCCAGCGGCCTGGGCCGGGCCCTTGGGGTCAAGTTCAGCCAGCACCGGAGGCAGGGCCGGACGCCACGGACGAATGCCCAGGGAGCGAATCGGATCCGGCTCATCAGCCCCTTTCAACCATTTGTCCAATTCCAGCTGGCGCGGCGAATCCACAGTGGCGCCCTGCTCACGCACCAGCACCTGCAGTGCACCGCTTTCACCCAGGCGCCGCACCAGTTGCAGGTTCACGGCCGCCCAGCCGGTAGTCGGCTCGCCGTCGATGGCGACGATTTCCTGGCCGGCACTGAGCCCGGCCTTGGCAGCAATACTGCCAGCCTCTACATCACCGATGACCGGCCGCACCTGCTGGCTGCCCAGCATCGCCAGGGCCCAGAAAAACACCAGTGCGAGGAGGAAGTTGGCAATCGGACCGGCAGCAACAATCGCGATACGCTGGCGAACCGACTTGCGGTTGAAGGACTGATCGAGCTCCTCGGCAGCTACCTCGCCTTCACGCTCATCCAGCATCTTCACGTAGCCGCCCAGCGGGATAGCGGCGATGACGAACTCGGTGCCGCGACGATCATGCCAGCGCAGCAAGGGCATGCCAAAGCCCACGGAGAAGCGCAGAACCTTGACGCCACAGCGACGGGCGACCCAGAAGTGACCGAATTCATGGAAGGTGACCAGCACACCCAGGGCTACCAGGGTGCCGACAATCATATAGAGCGCGCTCATCTACTTTCTCCGCAATCCTATTCGCCGCCACTCGCCCCGGTCGCGAATCCTATCGCCCGTTACGCTGCAACCATTGTTGCGCCAGGACTCGAGCCCTGGCGTCTGCCGCAAACACTGCGTCGAGTTCATTGACTGCGACCACAGGCTCACGGGTTAAAACCTCATCGATGATACTCGCGATCTCCGGGTAGCGGATGCGCCGCTCGAGAAACGCCGATACCGCCACCTCATTGGCCGCATTCAGCATGGCCGGAGCGC
>NZ_VYKE01000104.1:0-20350 GCF_032424515.1 Pseudomonas sp. JV245A | reverse complement strand
CAGCGCCGCGACCTTTGCCAGCGTGGCCGCCAGCCCCAACCAGCGCGCGGTGGCCTCGGCGGTGGAGCAGTTGGGCACGGCCGACCCGGTCTACGAAAGCCTGCTGCTGTCGGCCTCGCCGGCTTCGGCTCAAGGGGCGTTGCAACAGTTGTCCGGGGAGATCTACCCGGCCCTGGAGCAGACCCTGCTCAATCAGGGCCGCGACCTGCGCGAGGCCTTTGGCCAGCGCTTGCAGCGCCCGGGGCCAAATGCCGGGGAGGGCGAGGCGAGTTTCTGGATCAAGGGCCTGGGTGGGCAGGCGCGCACTGACGGCGACTCGGGCCACAGTTCCTACCAGGGCAAGGGCAGTGGGGTGCTGCTGGGGCTGGACCGCGACCTGGACGCGGACACGCGGGTCGGCCTGGCCGCCGGCTACAGCGACACCTCGCTGCGCATGGGCGGCGCCAGCCACTCCAGCGCGCAGATCGACAGCTACCACCTGGGCGCCTATGCCGGGCGCGACCTGGGCGACCTGCGCCTGAGCCTGGGGGCCAGCCACAGCTGGCATAGCGCCCAGGTGCGCCGCGACCTGCAATACGCCGAAGCCAGCGCCAAGCAGAAGGCCCGGATCGACGGCCGCAGCAGCCAGCTGTTCAGCGAGGCAGCGTATCGGCTGCAGCTACCGGCCCTGACGTTGGAGCCCTTCGCCAACCTGGCCTACCTGCACCTGCAGCGTGACGCCTTCCACGAGAAGGGCGACGCCGCGGCCCTGCGCGCCGGGGACGACAGCGCCGAGGCCCTGCTGGGCAGCCTGGGGGCCCGGGGCCTGAAGCGTCTCAGCCTGAGCCGCGGCCAGCCCCTGGAGCTGTCCAGCAGCCTGGCCTGGCAGCACCGCCTGGGGCATGACACTTCCAGCCAGCACCTGGCATTCGCCAGCGGCGGCCCGAGCTTTGCCGTGGACAGCGCAAGCGCGTCCCGGGATGCGGCGCTGCTGGGGCTTCAGGCGCGCCTTGGAGTCACCGCCCAGCTGGACCTGAGCCTGGATTACCAGGGCCAGCTGGGCAATGCCGAACAGTTCCACAACGTGGGGCTGAACCTCGACTGGCGCTTCTGAAGCGCCGGTCGCCATACCCCGGCGCAGAGCGTCGTCGCGCCGGTCGATTGCCCATACAACTAAGGATGGTCGTAGTGAAGCAGTTTCAACCTGGACAACCGCATCTTCGCAATACCCGCTCCGGATGGCCTCGCTGCCGGCAGCTACCCTGGGCGTACAACCCGCTGGCCAGCGCCCTGGCCGGTTGCCTGGCCCTGGCCACTGGTGCCCAGGCGGCGCCCTATGTGGAAACCGGCAAGCTCGGCGACGCCGCCAGTTGGCGCAGCGCCGAATTCAAGGCCGACTGGGGCCTGGGGGCGATACATGCCGACAGTGCCTATGCCGCCGGCTACACCGGCCAGGGCATCAAGCTGGGGATCTTCGACCAGCCGGTGTATGCCCAGCACCCCGAGTTCGCCGGCAGCGACAAGGTCATCACCCTGGTGACCAGCGGCATCCGCCAGTACACCGATCCCTACATTCCGGTAAAGGCTGGAGACGCCTTCCGTTATGACGGCACGCCCTCGGTGGGCTCGGACGGCAAGCTCGGTTCCCACGGCACTCACGTGGGCGGTATCGCCGCCGGCAGCCGCGATGGCGGCGCCATGCATGGGGTGGCCTTCGACGCCCAGATCATCAGTGCCGAGAACGGCGACCCCGGCCCCGAGGACGGCATCATCCTGGGCAACGATGGGGCGGTGTACAAGGCCGGCTGGGACGGCCTGGTAGCCAGTGGCGCGCGGATCATCAACAACAGCTGGGGCATCGGCATCACCGACGCATTCGCCAAGGGCGGGCGCGATCCGGCGTTCCCGCACTTCGGCCTGAGTGACGCCCAGGCCCAGTTCAGCCAGATCCGGCCCTTGCTCGGCACCTTGCAAGGCGGTGCCTATGACGGTGCCATCAATGCAGCCCGCAGTGGCGTGCTGACCATCTTCGCCGCCGGCAACGACTACAACCTGAACAACCCGGACGCCATCGCCGGGCTGGGCTATTTCGTCCCGGAGATCGCCCCGCAGTGGCTGACAGTGGCGGCCTTGCAGCAGAACCCGGACACCAGCAGCGCAGAGCCTTACACCATCAGTACCTTTTCCTCACGCTGCGGCTACACCGCGAGCTTCTGTGTCTCGGCCCCGGGTACACGGATCTACAGCGCCGTGATCGGTGGCACCAGCCTGGAAGACATGACGGTTGGCTACGCCAACAAGAACGGCACCTCGATGGCCGCGCCCCATGCCGCCGGTGCGGCAGCGGTACTGATGGAGCGCTTTCCCTACATGGATGCGGCGCAGATCGCCGGGGTGCTGCGCACCACCGCCCGGGACATGGGCGCACCGGGCATCGACGAGCTGTATGGCTGGGGCATGATCGACCTGCAAAAGGGCATTCGCGGCCCGGGCATGCTGGTCACCGAACAGGACATCCCCCAGGAACTGCGGATCGATGGCGCCTATGGCTCGTCCCAGTGGGTAGCCAACCTGCCGGGGGTGGGAGCGCTGCTGGACGCCGGCAAGCCCACCCAGCGGCGCTGTACCCAGTTCAACTGCGGCTTCGACATCTGGAGCAACGACATCAGCGGCCATGGCGGCCTGACCAAGGAGGGCATCGGCACCCTGGTGCTCAGCGGCAACAACAGCTACGCCGGCCCGACCCTGGTCAACCAGGGCCGCCTGGCGGTCAACGGCAGCCTGACGTCGACGGTGACGGTGAACCAGGGCGCAACCCTCGGCGGCAATGGCCGGATCGGCGGGCTGACGGCCAACGCCGGGGCCACGGTGGCCCCGGGCAACTCCATCGGCACCCTGAACGTGGCCGGCGACGTGACCTTCCAGCCGGGCTCGACCTACGCCGTGGAGGTGTCGCCGACCGGCAGCGACCGGATCGTCAGCAGCGGCCAGGTGACCATTGCCGGGGCCAACCTGGCCATGGTCCTGGAGCCTTCGAGCACTGGCAGCGGCAGCGTGCTGGGGCGCCAGTTCGACATCCTCGATGCGGCGGGCGGGGTCCAGGGCAGCTTCGGCACGGTGCTGCCCAGCTACCTGTTCCTTGCCGGCAGCCTGGACTACTCGGCCACTGGTGTGCAGTTGGCGGTACAGCGCAGTGCACGCTCGTTCGCCAGTGTCGGCCTGACCGACAACCAGGTGTCGGTGGCGGCTGCCGCCGAGCAACTGGGGGCCGGTAGCCCGCTGTTCGAAAGCCTGCTGCTGGCGCCGACTGCCGCCAGTGCCCAGCAGGCCTTCCAGCAATTGTCCGGGGAGATCCACCCGGCGGTGGCCAGTGTCCTGATCAACCAGGGCCGTCACCTGCGCGACACCATGGGCGAGCGCCTGCGCCAGGACGCCGGGGCTGTCGGCAACGGCACCCAGAGCCTTGATGAAGGCGCCTGGTTCAAGGTCCTGGGCGCCTGGGGCAAGGCCGATGGCGGGCATTCCCAGGCCGGCTACAACACCTCCATCGGCGGCTTGCTGGCCGGGGTGGATGGTGAAGTGGACGAGGGCCGGCGCCTGGGGCTGTTCGGTGGCTACAGCGACAGTTCCCTGAACATGGGCGACGGTACCCATTCCTCGGCCAAGGTCGACAGCTACCACCTGGGGGCCTATGTCGGCCAGCAACTGGATGCCGTGCGCCTGAGTGTGGGCGGTTCATACAGCTGGCACCGCATCGACGTCAAGCGCGAGTTGCAGTTTGCCGGGGAATCCGAGCGGCTCAAGACCAAGCGTGACGCCCAGAGCGCCCAGCTGTTCACCGAGGCCGCCTGGAGCCTGGACCTGCAACCCCTGGCGCTTGAACCCTTCGCTAACCTGGCTTATGTCAATGTGGCCAGCGACAGCTTCAAGGAGAAGGGCGGCGACGCGGCCTTGAGGGGCGCGGCTGACCACCGCGAGGCCTGGCTCACGACCCTGGGCCTGCGCGCTGGCCAACGCCTGCAACTGAGCTCGACCCGAAGCCTGGAGCTGTCGGCTACCCTGGGTTGGCAGCACCACCTGAGCCCCACCGACGCCACGATGAACCTGGGGTTCGTCGAGGGCGGGCAGGGCTTCAAGGTGCAGAGCCTGTCCCTGGATCGCGACGCCGCGGTCATTGGCGCCCGGGCCGGCATGGCCGTGGGCCGAGGGACTCGGGTCAACCTGGATTACAACGGGTTGCTGGGGGCCCGGGACAAGAGTCATGGGGTCGGCTTGACCCTGGACTGGCAGTTCTGAAGGCCGGGTAGCCAGCAGTCCCCCGGCCCTTCACCGAGTTGCCCGAGTCCCGCCATGGGGCTTGGGCGGCATGCGTTTGCTCTGACAATTCCAACAACAGAAGAGGCAATACCATGGGTGTGTTTGACTACAAGAACTTCACTGCAAGTGACTCCAAGGCGCTGTTTTCCGATGCGCTGGCGATCACCCTGTACTCCTACCACAACATCGACAACGGCTTTGCCGAGGGCTACCAGCACAACGGCTTCGGCCTGGGCCTGCCGGCGACCCTGGTCACGGCGCTGATCGGCAGCGGCAATTCCCAGGGGGTAATCCCCGGCATTCCCTGGAACCCCGACTCTGAGAAGGCCGCGCTGGATGCCCTGCACCAGGCCGGCTGGTCCACCATCAGCGCCCAGCAACTGGGCTACGACGGCAAGGTCGATGGCCGGGGAACCTTCTTTGGCGAGAAGGCCGGCTACGGCACGGCCCAGGTGGAAATCCTCGGCAAGTACGATGCCCAGGGCCACCTGGAATCCATCGGCATTGCCTTTCGCGGCACCAGCGGGCCACGGGAATCGGTGATCAGTGACACCATCGGTGATGTGATCAACGACCTGCTGGCGGCCCTGGGGCCCAAGGACTATGCGAAGAACTATGCCGGCGAGGCGTTCGGCAACCTGCTGGGAGATGTGGCGGCTTTCGCCCAGGCCAATGGCCTGTCGGGCAAGGATGTCCTGGTCAGCGGCCACAGCCTGGGCGGGCTGGGGGTCAACAGCCTGGCGGACCTGAGCAGCGAACGCTGGTCGGGGTTCTACAAGGACTCCAACTACATCGCCTACGCCTCGCCGACCCAGAGCGCCAGCGACAAGGTGCTGAACATCGGCTACGAGAACGACCCGGTGTTCCGCGCCCTGGACGGCTCAACCTTCAACCTGTCGTCCCTCGGGGTGCATGACGCCCACCAGGACTCGGCGACCAACAACATCGTCAACTTCAACGACCATTACGCCTCGACCCTGTGGAATGTGCTGCCGTTCTCGATCCTCAACATTCCCACCTGGCTCTCCCACCTGCCCACCGGCTACGGCGACGGCCTGACCCGGGTGCTGGAGTCGAAGTTCTACGACTTCACCAGCAAGGACTCCACCATCGTGGTAGCCAACCTGTCGGACCCGGCCCGGGCCAGTACCTGGGTCCAGGACCTCAACCGCAATGCCGAGACCCACAAGGGCAGCACCTTCATCATCGGCAGCGACGGCAACGACCTGATCCAGGGCGGCAGCGGCAACGACTACCTGGAAGGCCGGGCCGGCAACGATACGTTCCGCGACAGCGGCGGCTACAACATCATCCTCGGCGGCCAGGGCAGCAACACCCTGGACCTGCAGCAGTCGGTCAAGAACTACAGCTTTGCCAGCGACGGCGCCGGGACCCTGTACCTGCGTGACGCCAATGGCGGTATCAGCATGACCCGCGACATTGGCGCGATCCAGAGCAAGGAGCCGGGCTTTCTCTGGGGCCTGTTCAAGGACGATGTGATCCACCAGGTCACCGACCAGGGCCTCAAGGCCGGCGGGCAGCTTACCCAGTACGCCTCGTCGGTCAGGGGCGATGCGGGCGACAACGTGCTCAAGGCCCATGCCGGCGGCGACTGGCTGTTCGGCCTGGACGGCAACGACCACCTGATCGGCGGCCAGGGCAACGACGTGTTCGTTGGCGGTGCCGGCAACGATCTGATGGAAGCCGGAGGCGGCAACAATACCTTTCTGTTCACCGGGCATTTTGGCCAGGACCGCATCCTCGGCTACCAGGGTGGCGACAAGCTGGTGTTCATGGGGGTGAGCGGCGTGCTGCCGGACCAGGACTATCGGGCTCATGCCAGCAGCAGTGGTAACGACACGGTGCTGACCTTCGGCCAGGACTCGGTGACCCTGGTGGGGGTCAGCCTGGAGCACCTCAACGGTTCCGGCATCGTTCTCGCCTGATGCCGGCGCGGCGCGAGGCCTGCAATGGGCCTCGCACCGTTCATTGCCGGGGGGAAGTGACCTGCCAGTCGATTTGCGACTCCAATAGCGGTAAAGCTGAAACGTGTCAGCTCGTTAGTACAGGCAGGCATTCACGCTACGGCAATGACAGGAGAGTTTTGACGGTGAGTAATAGCAAGAGGTATGCGAGCGGTGTGGTGCTGGCCCTGTGGGTGGCCATGGCATCCGCCGAGGAATTGCCTCACAGCTCGATTTTGAAGCGCTATGGGGTGACCCCGGACCAGTTGCCGGCCGGCCAGCCGGCGCCTGAAGTGAAGGAGGAGCCGGCCCCGAGCCGCTTCCATGTGCAACCCGAACAACCCTGGGCCCAGGTACGTCTGGGGGACGACAAGAGGCCGGATACCACCGGCAACATCAGCATCGACAACGCCGAGGCCCGGGAGCGCGAGCGTTGCCAGCAGGTGCGTAACGAATTGTCCAGGCGCGGCAAGCCCCTGGGGATTTTCTGCGAGCCAGGGCAGGGGCCCTTTCCCTGGTCGCACTGACTTCAACCGCAGCGGATCATTTTTCCTGGCGGACGGTGGCCACATCGTCCGCCTTGACCCGGATGGTCTTGCCGGAAATGTCCTGGAATTCATAGAAGCCGTCGGCGGTCTTGGTCTTGGGCTGGTCCCGGGTCAGGTATTGGGTGCCATTCTGCAGGGTCACCACAGTGGGCGAGGCGCAACCGGCCAAGGCCATGGCGCCGCAAGCGGCCAGAAACAATCCCAGGTTCTTCACTTTCATACAGACCTCTCATCAATGATGCGTACGCGCATTGGCGCCGGACACTATAGCCATGGGCCCTTGGTGTAGTGAAGACGACGAAAGTTCGCCAGGGAATTGTAAAAAACTTCGCTGTGCCATTTATCCAATAGTGTTTGCCAGACCCGGTCGCCGGCTGTTATCTGTATGCATAACCAGTATCCGATCAGCCGTGGCGCTTGCGTTCAGTGACTTCCAATCCCCTCGAAAACCCCCTCTATTACCTGCACAACTTCCGCCAGGTATTGAACTGGCTGCAGCTGCGCTATGCCGATGTGCTGAGCGCCGATGAACAGCGCTTCATCCTTGATTTCGCGCAACTGGCCGAGCCTTCCCAGGCCTTGCTGGTGCGCATGGTGATGCGCAAGGGCCGGCACTTTCGCCTGAGCAAGCTCAGCTACCCGGAGATCGGCGACAGCGCCGCGGCCCTGGAGCCGTTGCTGGCGCTGGGCTGGGTCGATGAGCAGGCGCCGCTCTGCCTGGAAGAGCTGTTCGGCCTGCTGCAAAAGGCCGAGATCCTGCAGTGCTTCAACGGGCTTGCGGCCAAGGCCAGGAAAGACCAGTGGCTGGAAGAGCTAACCCAGCAGGGCCTGGCGCCCCAGGCATTCGCCCAGTGGTGCCCGGCGCTGCCAGAGCGGCTCCTGAGCCTGACGCTGATGCCGCTGTGCGATCGCCTGCGCTTGATGTTCTTTGGCAACCTGTATCAGGACTGGTCGGAATTCGTCCTCGCGGACCTGGGCATCTACAGCTACGAGAAGGTCGAGATCAGTGCCGATGCCCGTGGCCTGCGCAGCCGCGAAGACGTGGACGGCTTCCTCTATCTGCATGAGTGCCAGGAAGCGTTCGAGGCCGGCGCCGAATTGCCCGAGGTGCTGGCGCACATTGCCCGCTTCCAGACCCTCAACCCCTGGCTGGAAAAACGCCGGGCCAAGCTGCTGTTTCAGCTCGGCCAGCAGTGCGAGCGCCTGGCGCAGTGGGCGCTGGCCCGGCAGATCTACCAGGAGTGCGCCTACCCGGGCGCGCGATCGCGATTGATCCGGGTGCTGGAGCGCAGCGCCGAATACCAGGCCGCCCTGGCGCTGGCCGAGCAGGCCGCTGCCGCGCCCGAGAGCGCCGCCGAGGCCCAGCATCTGCTGCGGATCATGCCCCGGCTGCGGCGCAAGCTGGGCGGGCCGCCGGCGCCCCGGGCGGCCAACCGCGAGGTGCAGCGCCTGGACCTGTGCCTGGCGCGTAACGCCGACGGCCTGGCGGTGGAACTGCATGTCCAGGCCCATCTGCACCAGCCCCAGGCGCCGGTGCACTACGTGGAGAACAGCCTGATCAATTCGCTGTTCGGCCTGCTGTGCTGGCCGGCGATCTTTGCCCCCTTGCCCGGTGCGTTTTTCCACCCGTTCCAGCGCGGGCCGGTGGACCTGTTCAGCGAAGATTTCCATCAGCGGCGCAGCGAACTGTTCCAGGCCTGCCTGGCAGAACTCGACGATGGCCGTTACCGGCAGAGCATCCGCCAGCGCTTCGTGGCCAAGTGGGGGTTGCAGTCGCCCTTCGTGTTCTGGGGCGCGCTGAGCGAAGAGTTGCTCGACCAGGCCCTCGACTGCCTGCCCGCCGAGCACCTGAAGCACTGGTTCCAGCGCCTGCTGCTGGACATCAAGGCCAACCGCGCCGGCATGCCGGATCTGATCCAGTTCTGGCCCGAGCAGAAGCGCTACCGGATGATCGAGGTCAAGGGCCCGGGGGATCGCTTGCAGGACAACCAGCTGCGCTGGCTGGATTTCTGCCAGGAACACCGGATGCCGGTGGCGGTGTGCTACGTGCAGTGGCAGGACCCCAGCGCGTGAGTTATCGCATCGCGGTGCGCGCCCTGTGCGAATTCAGCGCCAAGGCCGGCGATCTGGACCTGCGCTTCACCCCATCGCCCACGGCGCTGGAGGGCATTGCCGGGCACCGTACCGTGGCTTCGCGACGCAACCCCGGCTACCAGAGTGAAGTGGCCCTGGAGGGGCGATACGCCGAGCTGCTGGTCAAGGGCAGGGCGGACGGCTACGACCCGGCGCAGAACCTGCTGGAGGAGATCAAGACCTACCGTGGCGACCTTGAGCGCATGCCCGACAACCATCGGCAATTGCACTGGGCCCAGGCCAAGGTCTATGGCTGGCTGCTGTGCCAGAGCCTGCAACTGCCGAGCATCCGTGTCTCGCTGGTGTATTTCGATGTGCTCAGCGAAGGCGAAACCGCGCTGGTGCAAGAGCACAGCGCCGAGGCGCTGGAAGAGCTCTTCAATCGCCAGTGCGCGCTGTTCCTGCACTGGGCGCAACAGCAAATGCACCATCGCGCGACCCGTGACCAGGCCACCCGGGACCTGCGCTTTCCCCACGCCGAGTTTCGTCGCGGCCAGCGCCCGCTCGCCGAGTCGGTGTACAAGGCGGTGAGCACCGGGCGCTGCCTGCTGGCCCAGGCCCCCACCGGCATCGGCAAGACCCTGGGCACGATCTTTCCCATGCTCAAGGCCATGGCTGCGCAGCAGCTGGACACACTGCTGTTTCTCACCGCCAAGACCCCGGGCCGGCAACTGGCCCTGGATGCCGCCCGGGTGCTGTTCTCCGGGGTGCCGGGGCTGGCGTTGCGGGTGCTGGAGCTGGTGGCCCGGGACAAGGCCTGCGAACACCTGGACAAGGCCTGTCACGGTGAGTCCTGCCCGCTGGCCAAGGGCTTTTACGACCGCCTGCCGGCGGCACGCCAGGCCGCCAGCCAGGTGCCATTGCTGGATCGTCAGGCGCTGCGCGAGGTGGCCCTGGAGCATCAGGTCTGCCCCTACTACCTGAGCCAGGAAATGGCTCGCTGGAGTGACCTGGTGGTGGCCGACTACAACTACTACTTCGACTTCAGCGCCTTGCTCTTCGGCCTGGCCCAGGCCAACCAGTGGCAGGTGGCGGTGCTGGTGGACGAGGCCCACAACCTGGTGGAGCGCGGGCGTGGCATGTACAGCGCGAGCCTGGACCAGCAGCAATTGGCGAGCGTGCGCAGCAGCGCGCCCCAGGCCTTGAAGAGCCCGTTGCAGCGGCTCAATCGCGAGTGGAATGCCTTGCACAAGGAGCAGGTGGCCGAGTATCAGGCCTATGCCCAGCTACCTGCCGCGCTGCTCAAGGCCCTGGCCCTGTGCGTAGCGGCCCTGGGGGACTATTTCAACGAACAGCCCCGGGGCCTGGACAGCGGTTTGCAGGGCCTGTATTTCGAACTGCTGCAGTTTGCCCGGGTGGCGGAGCTGTTCGATGAGCAGCAGTTCATCTTCGACATCAGCAAGCGCGCCCTGGGCGCCAAGCGCAGTCTGTCGCGCCTGAGCCTGCGCAATGTGGTGCCGGCGGCGCTGCTGGGGCCACGGTTGGCGGCGGCTCGCAGCACGGTGCTGTTCTCCGCCACCCTCAATCCCCGAGGTTACTACGCTGACCTGCTGGGGCTGCCGGACAACACCGTGTGGCTGGATGTGGAATCGCCGTTCGACGCCGGGCAGTTGGAGGTGCAGATTGTCAGCCGCATTTCTACCCGCTATGCCCACCGGCAGGCCTCCCTGGCGCCGATTGTCGAGCTGATGGCCCGGCAGTTCGCGGCGCGCCCGGGCAACTACCTGGCGTTCTTCAGCAGCTTCGACTACCTGCAACAGGTGGCCGGGTTACTGGCGCGCGAGCACCCGGACATTGCGCTCTGGTGCCAGTCCCGAGGCATGGACGAGGCTTCGCGCCAGGACTTTCTCCAGCAGTTTCGCCCAGAGGGGCAGGGTATCGGTTTCGCCGTACTCGGCGGCGCTTTCGGCGAGGGCATCGACCTGCCGGGGTCGAAACTCATCGGGGCCTTTGTCGTCACCCTCGGCTTGCCCCAACTCAACCCGCTGAACGAGCAGATGAAGCAGCGCATGGCGGCGCTGTTCGGCTCCGGCTATGACTACACCTACCTGTACCCGGGCCTGCAGAAAGTGGTGCAGGCGGCAGGACGGGTGATCCGTGGCCAGTCCGACCGTGGGGTGCTGGTGCTGATCGATGATCGCTTTGCCGAACCCAGGGTCCGCCAGCTGCTGCCGAGCTGGTGGGCCCTGGACGCGCCGCCGGCTGGCGGCTAGGCCAGGCAGGAGGGTTGCGCCGGTTCAGGCCTGGCGAGCGCGGACAAAGCGGCGCAGGGTCTGGCCCGGGCCCGTGTGGAAATGGCTTGGCCGGGGTTGGCCGGCATCGGCGGCGATGAATACGAACTCATCGGCGCTCAGCTGGTAGCTGGCCGGCAGCGCCTGGCCGGCGTCCGCGCCCATGGAGTCGGTCCAGGTGATCGACTTGGGATGGGTGCTGCTGTCGAGGGTAAAGGTGCCGGCCAGCAGCAGTTCACCGGCCGGGGTCACCACGCGAAAATCCTGCCCTTCGATAAAGGTCAGGGCGCCGGGGGCGCTGTGTTCGTCCGGTGGGTTGAGCACGCCGCTGTCTTCCATCGCGATCTGTTCCCAGGCCCCTTGCAAGCGTTGCAGCTCCAGCAGGTCGGCGGCTTCGGGTGAAGTTAAATCCATTTTCAGGCAGTTCCTTGGGCTGGGAATCAGTTGAATATATTGCGGCCAATGCAGTAGGTCAGGAGATCCTGGTCGCTCTGCACCTCCAGTTTACGCATGGCGGAGATCTTCTGCGCGCTGATGGTCTTGGCGCTGCGGTTCTGGCTGCGGGCGATCTCGCTGACACTTTTGCCGGAAACGAACAGGCGCAGAATCTCGAACTCCTTGGGCGACAGGGTGGAGATGCGCTCGTCGATGGCGACATTGGATTCCAGCACCGAATTGGGGACCGGCTCCAGGCTGCGATACACGGCTTTCTGGGCAATGGCCTTGAGGGCGATCTGGATTTCTTCGTGCAACTGGCTCTTCTGGATCACCCCGACCACACCCAACTCCCGCAGGCGGGTGAGGATCAACTGATTGGAAATCATGGTCAGGATCAGGACCTGCACGTGCGGGAAGTTGCGCTTGAGGTATTCCACCAGCTTCAGGCCGTCACCGTAGGGCGAGTCCCCGGGCATGTTGTAGTCGGTGATGACCACATCCACCTGGCAGCTTTCCAGCTTCTGGATCAGGCCTTGGGAAGACAGGGTTTCGCCGACGATCTCGAAGCGATCATCACGCTCCATCAGCTCACGCACACCGAGCAACACGATAGGGTGATCGTCAGCGATGACTACTTTCAGTTTTTCCATGGCAAACACACCCTTGCAATACGCAAATTAGTAAAGGAGCTAGGGACCGTCGGTACATTAAACCCAGCAGGTCATTATTCAAGGGGCAACAGGAGTCTGGACAAGCGTTGCATCAGTTGCCTGGCCTGGGCTTGCAAATCCGCAGTCAGAGCACCTTCCAGCAATCGGCACTCCAGTTCGGCGCACGCCTTGGCCAGTGGGGCTGCCTGCACCGCCCCCATGGCGCCGGCGATGCTGTGCAGTCGCGCGGCGGCGATCTTGCCGGCGCCGCTGTCCAGCGCCTCGGCCAGCCGCCGCAGATCCTCGTGCATGGTACTGAGAAACAGCGGGCGCATTTTCTCGGTGACTTGAATCCGGTCGCCTTGCGCTGTGTCGGGGGGAGGCCGGGACGGTGCGGCCGGCGGAATGCTGGGCGGTGCGGTCGCGGTGCCGGTCGGGCACAACTTCGACAGATGCCCCCGTAGGGTCTGCAGGTTCATGGGTTTGACTATCCAGGTGTTCATGCCGGCGGTGAGGCAGCGGATGCCTTCCTCGCGCAATGCGTTGGCGGTGACGCCGATGATCGGCAGTTGCGGGTCACGGCGACGCAGCTCCCGCGCCAACTCGTAGCCGTTCATGAGTGGCATATTGACGTCGGTGATCACGATGTCGAAGCGCTGTGGCTGCCAGTGTTCCAGGGCCTGCCTGCCATTGGCCGACAGGGTCACCTGGCAGCCCAGGGCCTGCAGTTGTTCCTTGATGATTGCCTGGTTGATCGGGCTATGTTTGGCCACCAGGATGCGCAGGTTCAGTTGGCCCATGCGGCCGGCTCTCTGCTGTGTCTGACACAGGGGCAGGCCCTGGTGGGCCAGCACCGCGGCCTGGGCGATGGCGCGAATATCATGGGCGTCGACTTGCCAGGAGGTGGCCTGCGGCAGGCGACCACTACGGCCCCCGGAGACGGCACTGACGCATGGGCCAGGCCAGGAGGCCAGGCCATCCCGGGGCAGCATGTCGATGAGCACGCCAGTCTGCGGCTCGTCGTTCCAGCCGAGGGGGGCCGGATAGGCCGGCACTCCCAGGCGGCCGAGCCAGTCACAGGTGTTTTTCAGCAACTCCGGCACTGGAGCCCTGACATACACTGGCGCACCTTCGGGCCATGGCAGCAATGGCGGCAGCCCTCCTGGCAGGCAGCGCAGCGTCAGGCGCAAAGAGAAACTACTGCCCAGCCCCGGCTCGCTGGTCACCTGCATCTGCCCACCCATCATCTGGCACAGGCGCTCGCAGATCGCCAGCCCGAGGCCGGCCCCGGCTTCGTTGGAGGCGTCGCGTACCTGGAAGAAGGGGACGAACAGCTGGGGTTGCTGCTGGGCTGAAATGCCGATCCCGGTATCGGTGACCTGCCATTCGATACGGGCTTGCTGGTCGCGCAACTCCAGCACCCGGACCCGCAACACCACCCGGCCGCTGTCGGTGAACTTGATCGCATTGCTCAGCAGGTTGTTGAGAATCTGGCTGATTCGCGCGGCGTCCCCCAGCAACAGGTCCGGCAGGTTGGGGTCGATGCAGGCATAGAGCAACAGGCCGCGCCGCTGGGCAGAGCCAGCGTGGGCGTGCAAGACATCCTCCAGCATGTCCAGCGGGCAGAAATCCAGCGGATCGATGCTCATTTGTCCGGCCTCGATCCTGGAGACGTCGAGCACGTCGCTGATCAACTGGAACAGGGTGCTGGAGGAGCGCTGGATGGTCTGCAGGTAGTCGCTCTGGCGGCTGTCCAGGTGGGTCAGGCCTAGCAGTTCCAGGGTGCCGAGCACGCCGTACAACGGGGTGCGGATTTCATGGCTCATGGTGGCCAGGAACAGGGTCTTGGCGGTATTGGCGGCGTCCGCCGAGCGCCTGGCCCGGTCCAGCGCCTTGGCATCTTCCACATGCCGGGTGACATCGTTGAAGGCACACACCAGCACATCCTGGCGTTGGTAGCGGGTCGAGACGAACTCTACCTGCAGATAGCGCCCGTCGATGTCGAGGCTGGTTTCGCCGCCGTCGATCAGGCTGCGGTCCTGGGCCAGCCGAGACAGCAGTTGCGCCGTGCCTTGCCATTGCTCGGCCTGACGGTTCTGCAGGATAACCTGGAGGTTGTCGCGGCTCACCACGCATAGCCCCGAGGGAACGGTGTCGATGACCACACGGTTGAAGTCTTCGCTTTCATTGAGGCATTGCTGCGCCCGTTGTGCCGGGACCACCACCTTGTTGCGGTACCAGCGGCTGGCGGCCCAGCCGCAGGCGATGCTGCCTACCCCGAGGGCCAGCAGGCTCAGCATGGCCCACAGCGCGTAGTCGAGGTAGTTCCTGTAGCTGATGGCATAGAGCCCGGTCCACAACTGCGGAGTCTGGCTGGTCACCTTGACGATCATCCCCTGTAGGCCGAAGTTGAGGCCTTCACCCAGCACGTCGGCAGGCGCCGGGTCGCCGGTGAGGGCGGTGCCGGAAGGCTCGATGAGGGTGAAGTCGTCGTAGATCGACCAGTGTCTGGTGTGCTCGAGGTAATCGAGGTCATCCAGGCTCAGCAGTGACGCGACCACGCTCCAGTCGTTGCCTCCCTGGACATCCAGCAGTGGAGCCGGCTCATGCAGGTTGGTGTACGCGAGGAACCTGGTCGGTAGAGCTTCCGACGCGGGCGGCCTGTACTGTTGCCAATGGATCTGGTGGTCGGCAAAGCCGTCGCTCTTCACGAGCTGCTGGTGCAGCACCTGGTCTGCCACCTTGGTGTCGGGCGCGGTGTTTTCCCCGGGGTGGCTGATGTCGAAATGGCCGAAGGTGTTGAACACAAAGGTTCGCGGAGCGACATGCTGCGAGCCTGACCAGAAGGCGCTGTAGAAGCTCGACAGTTGTAGCTCCAGGGCGAACACCCTGGGCAGCTCGCCGGCCGCCGGCTGTTGGGGGTACAAGCTCAGGCTGAAGGGCGTTGCGAAGGGGGATTGCTGGCCTGCGGTGGGCGGGAAGGCTTGCAGGTTCAGGTGATGAGGGGCGTCGAGGCTCAGGGCGTCGATCGAATGGCGCGCGGCCAGGCGTTTGAGAAACAGCTCCTGCTCCTGGATGTTCTCCATCAGTTGGGCGAAATGTAAGCGCACGTTGCTGTTCTGTTCATCGAACAGACGCTCGAGGGTCCAGTACAGGGTGGCGAACAGCAGCAGCGCCAGGCCCAGCAGTATGCCCATGTTCAATCGGGGCAAGCTGCGAGCCAGGTTCTGCAGCAAGGTGCTGCTTTCTTTCATCACTGATTTCCCAAACACATATAAGGGCCCTGCCGAGATTCCTATCTCTGGGGCAGGACCGTCAGCGATGAGTGACTGTTGCGCGGGCAGGCAATGGGTTCATCGGTTAATACACCGTGGCCGGCCCGTCTTGGGCCAGCAGTTGCTGAAACTGTTGCGAGGAGACCGCATGGGAAATCAGGAAGCCCTGCACCTGGGTGCAGTCGATCTTGCGCAACAGAGCCAGTTCGTGGGCGCTTTCCACGCCTTCGGCGACGACCGTCAGGCCCAGTTGCCGGCCCAGGGCGATGATGCAGGTCAGGGCCTGGGCTATTTCTTCATTGTTGTGGCAGCCCTGGACCAGCCCCCGGTCGATCTTCAATTCGGTGAAGGGTGTCGACACCAGGTTCATGTAGGAGCTGTAGCCCTTGCCGAAGTCGTCCTGGGACAGGCCGAAGCCCTTGATGCGCAGGCGGCAGGCTCCGGCGTAGAAGTTGCTGATGTGCTCCGGGGTCGAACATTCCATGAGTTCGAAGCAGATCCTGGCCGGCACACCGTTGTGCTGGATCACGAAGTCGTACAGGCGGTCGGCCAGGTCGGCGCTGTTGAGCAGGTGGGTCGGCAGGTTGATGGACACCGGGATGTCATAGCCGTCTTCGCGCCAGTGCACCTGGGCTTCCAAGGCCTGTTCCAGGATCAGCCACAGCAGATCTTCTTCGAGGCGGGCCACGGTGAGTGCCGGCAGGAAGTCGCAAGGCAGGAGCATGCCGTGTTGTGGGTGGATCCAGCGCACCAGGGCTTCGGCGGCGACGATGCGACCGTTGTTCAAGGCTTTCTTGGGTTGGAACCAGGCCTGGATCTGCCCGTTGCGCAGGGCTTCACGCAGGGTCTCTGGGCTGCATTCGACCCCGATCTGTGGGGGGCTGCTGTCATTGGCGAGCCCTGGCAACTGAGCGGTGAGTGCACGCAGTGCAGCCAGGTTCACGGGTTTGGAAATCAACCCGATGACCTTTAGCCCCAGGTTGCGGGCCACCAGGCTGGCGCCCATCAGCATGCGCCGGGATGACGCACTCATGATCGCCAGGGCCGGGCGCACGCGATGGGTGGCCAGGCTCTGGATGAACTGCACGCCATCCATGCCGGGCATCAGCAGGTCTGTCAGTACCAGGTCGAAGTGCCGCTGCTTGAGGCGTTCCAGCGCTTCTTTGCCGCTGCTTGCCACCTCCAGCTGGTAGGGCCCCAGCTCGTTGAACAAGTGTTGCAGGTACATGTACTGAAACGGCTGATCTTCGACGATCAAAATGCTACAGGACTTCATGGGGGGCTCTTTCATAGGGCGCCAGATAGTTGAACAACGCTCTTAATGCAAAGGGCTTCACCAGGCAGTGGTTCATCCCGGCTGCAAGACAGAGCTCTTCTTCTCCGCGCATTGCATTGGCCGTTGCCCCGATGATGGGGATCGAACAGCCTTGACGCCGAAGCTCCTGGGCCAGTTCATAACCGTTGAGTTTCGGCATGTTCACATCGGTCAGCACAACGTTGAAACGACCGGCCTTCCAGATGCAGAGGGCCTCTTCACCGTTCGAGGCCAGCTCC
Organism: Pseudomonas sp. JV245A; assembly: GCF_032424515.1. Lineage (NCBI taxonomy): Bacteria > Pseudomonadati > Pseudomonadota > Gammaproteobacteria > Pseudomonadales > Pseudomonadaceae > Pseudomonas > Pseudomonas sp. JV245A. Next base: position 3,261 of record NZ_VYKE01000104.1, on the reverse strand, counting down.
ACGCTGCACCCCAGTTCTTCCAGTTGATCCTTGAGGATCAACTGGTTGATCACGTTATCTTCGGCCACCAGGACATGCAGGCTGAGCTTTTTCAGCTCGCGGTGATCGGAGTGATCCTCGCTCTGGGCCACCCAGACCCCCTGGGCCTGGCTGACGGCCTGATGGATCGCCCGCAGGTTGTTGGTGTTGATCTGCCAACTGCCGCCGTCGATCCGCGGTTCGTTATGGCCATCGCCGCTGGCGAGCACCAGGGGGCCCTGCCAGTCGGGTTCCAGGCGCTGCTCCACGCTGCCAGGGTGTAGTTCGATCAGTACGTTGCCCCGGGCCCGGTCGGACGGGCTCGGCAGGCTGAACTGGGCCCGGGCACCCCAGCGGCGCAGCCAGCCCGCCACCGATTCGGCCAGTTCACGCACCGGGGACACCACATAGACCATCTCCGGCAGCAATGGGCTGATCAGCGGGGTGTCGCCCTGCACGGCCGAGGCCTCCAGCGGCAGAGTCAGGGTGAAGCTGCTGCCCAGGCCGAGCTCGCTGACCATGCGGATATTGCCGTTCATCAATTGGGTCAGGCGCTGGCAGATCGGCAAGCCCAGGCCGGTGCCGGCGATCACGTTGGTGTTGCCTTCGGTCTGGTAGAAGGGCTCGAAGATCAGTGTCTGGTCGTCCTGGGCAATGCCCCGGCCGGTGTCGGAAACCTGCCAGAGGATGTTGCTGCGCTCGCCATCGCGGCTTTCGGTGCGGACCCGCAGGACAATGCGCCCGGTATCGGTGAACTTGACCGCGTTGTTCAGCAGGTTGCTGAGGATCTGGCGGATCCGGGTGACATCGCCGAGCAGGATCTCCGGCAACTGCGGGTCGACACAGGCATAGAACTGCAGGCCCTTGGCCTGGGCGGCCGCCGCGTAGCCCTGGATGATCTCGTGCACCAGATCCAGGGAGGAGAATTCGCTGAGCTCCAGGGCCAGTTGCCCGGCTTCGATCTTGGACACGTCGAGCACGTCGCAGATTAACTGCAGCAGCGTACCGGAAGAGCCTTCTATGGCTTGCAGGTAATCCTTCTGCTGGTTGTCCAGCTGGGTCCGCGACAGCAGCTCCAGGGTGCCGAGCACGCCATACAGTGGCGTGCGGATCTCGTGGCTCATGGTGGCCAGGAACAGGGTCTTGGCTTCATTGGCGGTATCGGCCAGGCGCTTGGCTTCTTCCAGCGCCGCCTCGATCTGCTTGCGAGCGCTGATATCGCTGAAGGCGCAGAACAGCACGTCCTCTCCGTTGTAGCGAGTGGGGGCGGAGCTGAGGTACAGATGGCGCCCGTCGGCGGTTTCAAAGTAGTCCGAGCTGTTGGGGCGGGCCGGGTCGAAGGCCTGCTCGATCCACCCGGAACACAGCTGGTCGCGTTCGCTGCCGTTGCCCAGCCATTGCTGGGACAGGGTGTTTTCCAGCACCACCCGGCCATCGCTGCGGCGCAATACACAGAGTGCCACCGGGGCGATCTGGATCACGTCGCGGCTGAAGGCCTCGCTTTCGACCAGGGCCTGGATCCGGTGCAGGGCGGGGGCGATCAGGCGCACTTCGACCCAGTGGGTCAGCAGGCCGATCAGAGCCATGCCGGTCAGGCTGATGAGCAGCGCCGCCAGCAACTGCGGCCAGAGGCTCTTGAGCAGGTTCTGCAGGTCGAAGGAGTACACCAGCTGCCAGTCGGTAGCCCCCAGCTGCTTGCGGATCACCAGATGGTCGGGCCACCAGCGGCCGCCGAGAAAGCCGAAGAAACTGCCGCCCTGGACGTGGCGTACGTCGGCGCTCAGTCGGGCACTGGGTGCACTGCTGAAAATCAGCCCGCCCTGGGAATTGAACATCATGAAATCCCCGGCGCTCTGGTCGCTGAGGGCGGCGGAGACGCTCTTGCCGTCCATCTCCAGTCCAAGCCAGCCGGAGTGGGCGAAGCGTTCGTCAAGGCGAGTGAAGATGTACAGATGGGCGCCCGCCGCGGAGTTGTCCATCAGCCAAAGTTCTTCGCCGACAGGGATCTGCTCGGGCTTCAGAGCGATCAGCTTGTCCAGCAACCCGCCGGGCAGATCGCTGGTCTGTGGCCGGGTGCTGAACAGGCGTTGCACCTGCAGATCGCGGGTGCCGGGAATGTAGAGCAGGTTCAGTTGCTTGTTTTGCAGGTAGTTGCGCATGCGCAGGGTCAGCCAGATCCCCCACTGGTTGCCCTGCGGTCCACCCAGTTGCAGGTATGTCTCTTCTTGGGAGGCACCGCTGGCGCCTGGGGGGCTGATATGTTCCCCAGGGTCGTAGACCGCCGCCAGGCTCAGGCTTTCCAACAGGGCCGAGCGGCTGGTGAAGAATGCCTGGGCCTCGGCAATGGCGCTGCTCATGTAGCTTTGCCGTTGTGAGAGTTCGTTGTGCAGGCTGGAGCGAAGAAAGTTGTAGACCGCGCCGAACAGGCCGACCAGAAAAATCAGCGCCACGACACGAAGCAGCCGGCGGGCTGCTTCAGGACTGGAAAATAGGGGATTGATCTGATGCAGGTAGCTTTTTAATCTCATGCGCCAACTGTAATTGGGGGCATGCCAAGCAGGGATCAGACAATTCTTAAATCGCCGGGTACAAAGTAGGTTTGTGGCACTTACAGTGTTCAGGCACTTCCTTATCCGTCGAACCTCGCAACTTTCCTCGCCTGTTCATTTTTTCAATGACTATCGTGCAGCCTTCGCGGTTTGAAAAATGCTCGTTGCGTCGGTGTTGTGCCTAGACCATTTCCAGGCGCTGCTTGCGCCGTGGCGGAGCAAACACCTGATCCAGGGCCTGCTGGTCCTCGTCGGGCAATTGCAATTGGCCGGCCTGGGCATTCTGACGGATGTGTGCCGGGCGCACCGCCTTGGGAATCACCAGCACGCCGTCCTGGCGCAGCAGCCAGGCCAGTGCCACCTGGGCCGCGGTGACCCCATGGCGCTGGGCGACCTGCAGCAGCGCCGGTTCGGCCAGCAAGGCGCCACCCTGGCCGATCGGGCAATAGGCCATGAGCGGCATCCGCCGTTGCTGGCAGGCGGGCAGCAGGTCGAACTCGATACCCCGGGACTCCAGGTTGTACAGCACCTGGTTGGTAGCGCAGGCCGGGGAGTCGAGTTCGTCCAGGTCGGCCACATCGAAGTTGGAGACTCCCCAGCGGCGGATCTTGCCGGCTTCGCGCAGGCGCTCCAGGGCGTCGACGGTTTCCGCCAAGGGATACTGGCCGCGCCAGTGCAGCAGGTACAGGTCGAT
>NZ_VYKE01000103.1:0-20356 GCF_032424515.1 Pseudomonas sp. JV245A | reverse complement strand
CGCGGTTCTTCATCCACAGCACGGCGTCCCAGTTCGGCGCATGGCGAAAGTTGCCGATGCTCAGCAAGTGCGCCCGCTGCTCGAAGGGAGCAAAGCCCTGCGGCAGTTGCCCGAGCATCAGTGGGCACCAGTGCAGCAGGGCCGGCGGCAAGTGGAACTGCTGCACCAGCAGCTCGATTTCCACCTCGGAGATCATCAGGCTCAGGTCGCAGCGATAGATGGCGGCGATCTCGCGCTTGGCCAGGTCGGTGACGGCCATGTGCTGGAATTCCTGCTCCGGCGCCTGGGCGAACAGCGGGCTGAAGTCGTCTTCCTCGGAGCCCTCCTTGAGAACATCCTTGAGGCGCTGGTGCCGGGCATGGCGCAGGCATTGCAGGTCGGAGGTCTCCAGCACCCGCAGGGCATTCGGGCAATGCTGCTCCACCCGCCAGCCGAACTGTTCCTCCATCATGAACTGGTCGAACAGCACGATATCCGGTGCCAGCTCGGCGACGAAACGGTCAAAGCTGGCGTTGTTGAGTTCGATCGGGCATTCACGAATGCCCAGGGCCGTCAGGTCTTCCTTGTGTTCGCCCTCGTTGGCCGGGCTGCTGAAGGTCAGCTCCCAGCCCTGTTCGAGGAAGCTCTGGAGGATCTGCATCATGTGCCCGCCGGCGGCGGAGGAGCGGGGTTCGGGCCAGACGTAACCAATGATCAGGACTTTGGTTGCGGCGGTGGGGCTCATGAGCGGGCATTCCTGGCAGGCGGGGGGTAAAAAAGGCCGCCATTAAACCACAGCGCGCCAGCGCCCGAGCAGGCTGCCTGGCCTCAGCCGAGAATGCTCCGCACCTTGTCGCGCAGCTGGTCGATGGAGAACGGCTTGCCGATGACCGACATGCCGGCCGGCACCTCGATGGACTCGGCGTAACCACTGGCGAACAGCACCGGCAACTGCGGCCGCAGGGTGCGGGCACGCTCCGCCAGCTCGCGGCCGTTCATCCCGGGCAGGCCGACATCGGTCATCAGCAGGTCGATATGTTGCCCGGCGTCCTCCAGCAGGCTCAGGGCCGCTTCGCTGCCGTCGGCCTCCAGCACGCTGAACTCCAGTTCTTCAAGGACATCGACAATCAGCATGCGCACGATGGCATCATCTTCGACGACTAGGATGGTGGAGGCGCTGGCGGGCATAGGGACACTCTCAAGAAATGAATTCGGCGGGGCAGTGCGGCAGGCAGCCCTGTGCATCAGTAAGTGCCGGCTTGCCACAAGTTCCCGAAGCTGTACAAAAAAATCCCCTTGTACAAGCGTCGGCAAGAATAACCGCTTCCTTTGTCCCACGGCAGGACAAATCGCAAGCGAGCGCTACCTTGGTTATAAAAAATAGCTGTCCTGGCTGAATGTGGGGCAAACTTCGTTTTTTTTCACCAGCGCCAAGGCCCATCAAATGATTCGTCCGTCCTCGGTTGATGAACAGAGTTTCCGCAAGCTGCTGACCCGCAACATCAGCCTGCCGCTGGGTGTCGGTGTACTCAGCGCGATTTTTTTCGTGTCCCTGATCACCTACCTGCTCTCGGTCATCCAGTGGGTGCAGCACACTGATCGAGTGATCAACAACCTCAACGAGTCGGCGCGCCTGACCATCGACCTGGAAACCGGCATGCGCGGCTTCCTGATCACTGGCGACGAGCACTTTCTGGACCCCTACGAAGTGGCCAAGCCGCGCATCGTCAGCGAACTGCGCAGCTTGCAGGAGCTGGTGGTGGACAACCCGCAGCAGGTGGACCGGCTCAAGCGCCTGGAAGCCCTGCAGGTGGAGTGGAACAACTTTGCCCAGGGCATGATCGACCTGCGCCGCCAGAGCGGTGATTACCGCGGGGCGGTGCAGGCCGGGCGTGGCAAGCGCCTGACTGACGAGATCCGCAAGGAATACGACGACGCGGTGGCCATGGAGCAGCAGTTGCGCCTGGAGCGTAACGAGAACGTTACCCGCACCACCATTTTCAGCGTGGTGCTGTACCTGCTGTTCGTGGTGGGCATCAGCGCGCTGCTGGCCTACATCGGCCGTCGTGACCTGCTGGCACTGTCCAAGAGCTACAGCGACAACCTCGAAGCCCAGGAAAAGAGCGCCCGGCGCCTGGAGCAGCAGGCCTGGCTGCGCAACGGCCAGACCGAACTGGCCGAGCAGATGCTCGGCCAGCTGAGCCTGAACCTGTTGGGGCGCAACATCCTGCAATTCTGCGCCCAGTACCTGGACACACCGGTGGCGGCGCTCTATGTGCGCGAGGAGCACGGTGGCCTCAGGCGCGTGGCGTCCTATGGCTTCTCCCGGGAACAGGAAGCCCAGGAACAGTCGCTGTACAGTGACGAAGGGCTGGTGGGGCAGGCCGCGCAGCACAAGCGCCTGATCCGTCTGGACGAGGTGCCCGCCGATTACTTCAAGGTCAGCTCCGGCCTGGGCGATGGTTCGCCGCGCAGCGTGCTGGTGGTGCCGACCCGTGACGACGATCGGGTCAACGGGGTGATCGAGCTGGGCTTCCTGCGGGCCTTGAGCGAGCGCGACGTCGAGCTGCTGGAACTGATTGCCGGCAATATCGGCACCTCCATCGAGGCCGCGCGTTATCGCCAGCGCCTGCAGGAAGTGCTGGCCGAGACCCAGCAGCTCAACGAAGAGCTGCAAGTGCAGCAAGAAGAGCTCAAGACCGCCAACGAGGAGCTGGAAGAGCAGTCGCGGATCCTCAAGGAATCCCAGGTGCACCTGGAAACCCAGCAGGTGGAGCTGGAGCAGACCAACGAGCAACTGGCGGAGCAGGCGCAGATCCTGGCCGATCAGCGCGACGCCATGGACCGCAAGAACAACGAGCTCAACGAGGCCCAGACCCAGCTCGAGGAGCGCGCCGAAGAGTTGCAGCGCTCCAGCAAGTACAAGTCCGAGTTCCTTGCCAACATGTCCCACGAGCTGCGCACGCCGCTCAACAGCTCGCTGATCCTGGCCAAGCTGCTGGCGGAAAACCCCCAGGAAAACCTCAGCCCCGAGCAGGTCAAGTTCGCCGAGTCGATCTATTCCGCGGGCAATGACCTGCTGAACCTGATCAACGACATCCTCGACATCTCCAAGGTCGAGGCCGGCAAGCTCGAAGTGCGCCCGGAGAACGCCAGCGTGCCGCGCCTGGTGGACGGGCTGCGCAGCCTGTTCCAGCCGCTGACCCAGGACAAGGGCCTGGAATTCAAGGTGGAGCTGCAACCGGGAGCGCCGCAGATGCTGTTCACCGACCGCCAGCGGGTCGAGCAGATTCTCAAGAACCTGCTGTCCAATGCGGTCAAGTTCACCGAGAAGGGCCAGGTGAGCCTCACGGTGTCCGCTCAGCCGGGGGCCGGTATCGCCTTTGCCGTGCAGGATTCGGGGATCGGCATTGCCCAGGATCAGCAGCAAAGCATCTTCGAGGCCTTCCGCCAGGCCGATGGCACCACCAACCGGCGTTATGGCGGCACCGGCCTGGGGCTGTCGATCTCCCGGGATCTGGCGACCCTGCTCGGCGGCTCCATCAGCGTCAGCAGCGAACCCGGCCGCGGCAGTATCTTCACCCTGGTGCTGCCAGAGCAGTACCAGGAGGCCGCCGAGCCGCTGGTGGCGCCGCCGGCCCCAGTCGCGCCCGTGGCCGCGCCTCAGCCTGCCAGCCTGCCGCAGCCGGTGGCCGAGGCCCCGGGGGCGGACATTCCGCGCTTCGCCGATGACCGCGACAAGGCGCCGTTCAGCAGTCGTTGCATCCTGGTGGTGGAAGACGAGGCGAACTTTGCCCACATCCTCTTCGACCTGGCCCACGAGCTGGGTTACCACTGCCTGGTGGCCCACGGCGCCGACGAAGGCTACAGCCTGGCTGCCCAGTTCATCCCGGACGCCATCCTGCTGGACATGCGCCTGCCGGACCACTCCGGCCTGACCGTGTTGCAGCGCCTCAAGGAGAACGCCCAGACCCGGCACATCCCGGTGCACGTGATTTCGGTGGAAGACCGGGTGGAAGCGGCCATGCACATGGGCGCCGTGGGCTATGCGGTCAAGCCCACCACCCGCGAGGAGCTCAAGGATGTCTTCGCCCGCCTGGAAGCCAAGCTGACGCAGAAGGTCAAGCGCGTGCTGCTGGTGGAGGACGACGACCTGCAACGCGACAGCATTGCCCGGTTGATCGGCGACGATGACATCGAGATCACCGCCGTGGGCCTGGCCCAGGATGCCCTGGACCTGCTGCGCGAGAACGTCTACGACTGCATGGTCATCGACCTCAAGCTGCCGGACATGCTCGGCAACGACCTGCTCAAGCGCATGTCCACCGAGGATATCTGCTCCTTCCCGCCGGTGATCGTCTACACCGGGCGCAACCTGACCCGGGATGAAGAGGCCGAGCTGCGCAAGTATTCGCGCTCGATCATCATCAAGGGCGCGCGCTCGCCGGAGCGCCTGCTGGATGAAGTGACGCTTTTTCTGCACAAAGTCGAATCCCAGCTGTCCCATGAACGGCAGAAGATGCTCAAGACCGCCCGCAGCCGCGACAAGGTCTTCGAGGGCCGCAAGATCCTCCTGGTGGATGATGACGTGCGCAACATCTTCGCCCTGACCAGCGCCCTGGAACATAAGGGCGCGGTAGTGGTGATCGGCCGTAACGGCCATGAAGCCATTGCCAGGCTCAATGAGGTCGAGGATATCGACCTGGTGCTGATGGACGTGATGATGCCGGAGATGGACGGTTTCGAAGCCACGGTGCAGATCCGCAAGGATCCGCGCTGGCGCAAGCTGCCGATCATCGCGGTCACCGCCAAGGCCATGAAGGATGACCAGGAGCGCTGCCTGCAGGCCGGCTCCAACGATTACCTGGCCAAGCCCATTGACCTGGACCGGCTGTTTTCCCTTATCCGTGTGTGGCTACCCAAGATGGAAAGAATTTAGTGGAGCGGAATACCGAGATCGAACTGCGTTTGCTGATCGAAGCTATTTACCTCAAGTACAGCTACGACTTCCGCGACTACTCGGGTGCCTCGATCAAGCGCCGGGTCAACCACGCTTTGCGCCAGTTCGAATGCAAGACCATTTCTGCGTTGCAGGAGCGGGTGCTGCACGACCCCACCGCGTTCATGCAGTTGCTGCAGTTCCTGACCATTCCGGTGAGCGAGATGTTTCGCGACCCGTCGCACTTTCTGGCGATCCGCCAGGAGGTGGTGCCGCTGCTCAAGACCTATCCTTCGATCAAGATCTGGATCGCCGGCTGCAGCACCGGGGAGGAGGTCTACTCCATGGCCATCCTGCTGCGCGAAGAGGGGCTGCTGGAGCGCACCATCATCTATGCCACCGACATCAACCCCAGCTCCCTGGAGAAGGCCAAGCAAGGCATCTTTTCCCTGGAGAACGTGCGGGCCTACACCCACAACTACCAGCAGGCCGGCGGCCAGCGCTCCTTTGCCGACTACTACACCGCGGCCTACGACTACGCGATCTTCGACAAGAGCCTGCGCGAGAACGTAACCTTCGCCGACCACAGCCTGGCGACCGACAGTGTATTCTCCGAAACTCAATTAATTTCTTGTCGTAACGTATTGATTTATTTCAATAAAAAATTGCAGGATCGTGCCTTCGGACTGTTTCACGAGTCCCTCTGCCATCGTGGTTTCCTGGTGCTGGGCAGCAAGGAAACCCTGGACTTCTCCGCCTATGGCAAGCACTTCGAGCCCTTGGTCAAACAAGAACGGATCTATCGCAAGACATGAGCCAGGAGATTGTCAGCCAGGGTTTCTGGCCGCAGATCGAGGCGATCGTGGTAGGGGCCTCTGCGGGTGGGGTCGAAGCCTTGCTGAAGCTGTTCAGCGGTTTCGCCCAGGGTTTCCGCCTGCCGGTGATCGTGGTCCTGCACCTGCCCGACGAGCGCCGCAGCCAGCTGGCCGAAGTCTTCGGCCGGCGTCTGGCGCTGGCGGTGAAGGAAGCCGACGACAAGGAGCAGATCGTGCCTGGCACCCTGTACTTCGCCGCGCCCGGCTATCACCTGTCGGTGGAGCAGGACCGCAGCCTGTCCCTGAGCCAGGAAGAACGCCTGCATCACTCACGCCCGGCCATCGACTACCTGTTCGAGTCCGCCGCCGATGCCTATGGCCGGAACCTGGCCGCGGTGCTCCTGACCGGGGCTAACCAGGATGGCGCCCGCGGCCTGGCCGAGGTCAAGCGCCAGGGTGGCCTGACCATCGTCCAGGACCCCAATGAGGCCCATGTCTCGACCATGCCGGACGCCGCCCTGGCCCTGCATCAACCGGACTACATTCTCCCTTTGCGCGGCATCAGCCGTCTGCTTGCCGAGCTGGAAGGAACCCATGTTAAGTAATATTCAAGCCAAGCTGCTGATCGTCGACGATCTGCCGGAGAACCTGCTGGCCCTGGAGGCGCTGATCAAGCGCGAGGACCGTACGGTGTACAAGGCGCTGTCGGCTGACGAAGCCTTGTCGCTGCTGCTCCAGCATGAGTTCGCCATGGCTATCCTCGATGTGCAGATGCCCGGCATGAACGGCTTCGAGCTGGCCGAGCTGATGCGCGGCACCGAGAAGACCAAGAACATTCCCATCGTCTTCGTCAGCGCCGCCGGGCGCGAGCTCAACTACGCCTTCAAGGGCTACGAGAGCGGGGCGGTGGACTTTCTGCACAAGCCCCTGGACATCCACGCGGTGAAGAGCAAGGTCAACGTATTCGTCGACCTGTACCGCCAAAGCAAGGCCATGAAGCAGCAGGTCGAGGCCCTGGAGCAGAGCCGGCGCGAGCAGGAAGCGCTACTCCAGAAGCTCCAGGCCACCCAGAACGAGCTGGAGCAGGCGGTGCGCATGCGCGATGACTTCATGTCCATCGTCGCCCACGAAGTGCGCACGCCGCTCAATGGCCTGATTCTCGAGACCCAGCTGCGCAAGATGCACCTGGCCCGGGAGAACGCCGCGGCCTTCAGCCTGGACAAGATGCACGCCATGGTCGACCGCGACGAGCGCCAGATCAAAAGCCTGATCCGCCTGATCGAGGACATGCTGGACATCTCGCGCATCCGTACCGGCAAGCTGTCGATCCGCCCCTCGCGGTTCGATCTGGCGCAACTGGTGCGCGGGCTGGTGGAAAACTTCGCGCCTCAGGTGGAAGCGGCGCAGTCGTCCCTGAGCCTGCAGGCAGAGCAGCCACTGGAGGGCAACTGGGACGAGTTCCGCATCGAACAGGTGGTTTCCAACCTGCTGACCAACGCCCTGCGCTACGGCGCCAAGAGCCCGATCGAAGTGCGGGTCTATGCCCAGGACGGCGAGGCTCGGGTCGAGGTGCGTGACCACGGCATCGGTATCAGCGAAGACAACCAGAAGCGCATTTTTCAGCAGTTCGAACGGGTCAGTGCCAACCACGTGGCGGCGGGGCTGGGCCTGGGGCTGTTCATTTCCGAGCAGATCGTCACCGCCCATGGTGGTGCCATCAGTGTCGAGAGCCGGATCGGCGAGGGCGCGCTGTTTCGCGTGAGCCTGCCCCTGTAGAGGCCCGTTGGCCGGTGAATCATTAAAAGCGTAACGCGCACGCAACCTCTGCGTGACCCAATGGTCGTAACAGCAGCAATTGACCGAGCAAAGGTTTTCCATGAGTGAAGATGCACAAGACGTCGTACTGATCGTCGAAGATGAACCAGTGATCCTGATGCTTCTGGCCGACTACCTGTCGGGCCTGGGATACCGGGTGCTGCAGGCCGAGAATGGCGAGCAGGCGTTCGAGATTCTCGCCAGCAAGCCGCACCTGGACGTGATGATCACCGATTACCGCCTGCCGGGCGGGATCACCGGGGTGATGATCGCCGAGCCCGCCGTGAAGCTGCGTCCGGATCTGAAGGTGATTTTCATCAGCGGCTACCCCAACGAAATCCTCGAATGCGGCAGCCCCATCACCCGCAAGGCGCCGATCCTGGCCAAGCCCTTCGACCTCAACAGCCTGCAGGAACAGATCCAGCAATTGCTGGCCTGAAGCCCGGCTATCAGTCGCGGATCATTTCCCGCACCTTGGCGGTCAGCAGGTCGAAGGTGAACGGCTTGGTGATCAGTTGCATGCCGGGTTCGAGAAAGCCACCACGGGCCGCCGCGTGCTCGGCGTAGCCGGTGATGAACAGGACCTTGAGCTCCGGACGGATCTGCCGCCCGATTTCCGCCAGTTGCCGGCCATTCATGCCCGGCAGCCCGACATCGCTGATCAGCAGGTCGATGCGCTGCGCCGAGTCGAGGATCGGCATGGCGCTGCGGGCATCGCCGGCTTCGACAAAGGCGTAGCCCAGTTCGCTGAGCACCGCACAGACCAGCACCCGCACCGCCGGGTCGTCCTCGACGATCAGCACGGTTTCACCGTTCTGCGCATTGGGCGGTTGTTGCACCAGAGGGTGTTCGGCCTGCTCCAGGTCGCCGACAAAACGCGGCAGGTACAGGCTGACCTCGGTACCCCGGCCCAGGGTGCTGTTGAGGGTCACATGGCCGCGGGACTGCTTGCTGAAGCCGTAGATCATCGACAGCCCCAGCCCTGTGCCCTGGCCGATGGGCTTGGTGGTGAAGAACGGATCGAACACGCGGTTGATGATCGCTTCGGGCATGCCGCAGCCGTTGTCGCTGACTCGCAGCAGCACGTAGTCCCCCGGCTTGAGGTTGTCGTGGGCCTGGGCGAAGTCCGGGGCCAGGCGCTGGTTGAGGGTTTCCACCAGCAGCCGGCCGCCGTTGGGCATGGCGTCCCGGGCGTTGAGCACCAGGTTGAGCAGGGCGCTTTCCAGTTGGTTGGGGTCGGCTTCGGCCACCCATAGCTGCGGGTCCAGGCGCATGTCCAGCTCGATGCTTTCGCTGAGGCTGCGTTGCAGCAGCTCGTCCATGGAGGTCACCAGGGCGTTCATCTCCACCGGCTTGGAGTCCAGCGACTGGCGCCTGGAGAAGGCCAGCAGGCGGTGGGTCAGGCCGGCGGCGCGGTTGGCCGAGGTCACCCCCAGGTCGATCAGGCTGTCCAGGTCCTCGGTGCGGCCCCGAGCCAGGCGCCGGCGCAACAGCTCCAGGCTGCCGATGATGCCGGTGAGCATGTTGTTGAAGTCGTGGGCGATGCCGCCGGTGAGTTGTCCCACGGCTTCCATCTTCTGTGACTGGCGCAGGGCTTCTTCGTTGTGCCGCAGTTGTGCGGTGCGTTCTTCCACCTGCTGTTCCAGGGTCTCCAGGGTGCGTTGCAAGCGCAGTTCGCTCTGGCTCAGGTCGATCAGCCGGTCGCGGGCGTCGTACTGCCGGCGCCTGCCCCGCAGGGCGGCGCTGACCAGGCTGATCAGGGTCGCCGGGTGGAAGGGCCGTTCCAGAAAGCTGACGTTGCCCAGGGGCTCGCTGAAGCGCGATGCCGGGTTCTGCTCGGGGCCGCCGTGCTGGGTCAGCAGCACGATGGGCAGGTCCGACCACGCCGGTTGCTGTTCCAGGTGGCGCAGCAGGGGCTCCAGGTCGACCCCGCGCAAGGCTTCGGCGGCGATGATCGCCAGCCCGGCGCCGTGCTCCAGCTGCTCGCACAGGGCGGGCAGGTGCGGGGTGATCAGGCTGCTGAAGCCGGCCTCCTTGAGCATCATCTGCGCCAGTTGGCTGTCACGCCCGTGGGGCGTGAGCACCAGAGCCCGTTCGGAAAAGTCCAGGTCGGGGCTCATTGGCCCTCATCCCTGAGCAGGGGTTTGCTCTCGCCCAGGTAAGTGGGTACGCCCCGCAGCACGCCCTGGAAGGCTTCCAGGGGCTCGCCTATGGTCAGGCCACGAGCGCTAATGCGGTATTCACGAATGGTCGACTCGTGGCTGCCGGTGCGTTTCTTGATGATGGAAATGGCCCGGCGCACCTTGCCCAGGGCCTCGAAGTAACGCAGCAGGATCACGGTGTCGGCCAGGTAGGTGATGTCCACCGGGGCCTGCATGTCGCCCACCAGGCCATGCTGGGCCACTGTCATGAAGGTGGCGGCGCCCTGGCGGTTGAGGTACAGCAGCAATTCGTGCATGTGCAGCACCAAGGCATTTTCCTCGGGCATCGCTGCCTGGTAGCCGTTGATGCTGTCGATCACCACGGTCTTGATCCGCTCCTGGTCGACGCAGCGTCGCACCCGGTAGGACAGCTCCCCCGGCGAGAGCTCGGCGGCGTCCACCTGTTCGATGATCAGGTTGCCGCTGGCCTGCAGCGCCTTGAGGTCGATGCCCATGTTGCGCATGCGCTCGAACAGCAGCCCCAGCTCCTCATCGAAGATGAACAGCGCGGCTTTCTCTCCCCTGGCTACGGCGGCCGCTGCGAAGATCATCGAGATCAGCGATTTGCCGGTGCCGGCGGGGCCGAGGATCAGGGTGCTGGAGCCGGTCTCGATGCCGCCCCCCAGCAGCGCGTCCATCTCGGTGATGCCGCTGGTCAGGGTCAGGCGCTGGTATTGACCGCGGTGCTCGGCGGCCACCAGGCGCGGAAACACCTGGACCCCGTCGCCCATGATGGTGAAGTCATGGAAGCCGCCGCGGTACTTCTGGCCGCGGTATTTCACCACCCGGATGCGCCGGCGTTCGGCGCCGTAGCTGGGGGTCAGTTCTTCCAGGCGGATCACCCCGTGGGCCACGCTGTGCACGGTCTTGTCCAGGGATTCGGTGGTCAGGTCGTCCAGCAGCAGGACGGTGGCGTCATAGCGCACGAAGTAGTGCTTGATCGCCAGGATCTGCCGCCGGTAGCGCAGGGAACTTTGCGCCAGCAGGCGGATTTCCGAAAGGCTGTCGAGCACCACCCGGGTCGGCTTGACCCGCTCCACCACTTCGAAGATCTGCCGCGTGGCTTCCCCCAGCTCCAGGTCCGAGGAGTACAGCAGGCTCTGCTGGTGCTCGGCGTTGAGCAGGCTTTCCGGCGGGATCAGCTCGAAGATGTGGATGTTCTCGTCCAGTTGCCAGCCGTGGGATTGCGCGCCCTGGCGCAACTCGCGCTCGGTTTCCGAGAGGGTGATGTACAGGCAGCGCTCGCCGGCGGCGGCGCCGGCCCGCAGAAAATGCAAGGCCACGGTGGTCTTGCCGGTACCGGGTTCGCCTTCCAGCAGGAACACATGGCTACGTGACAATCCGCCGGAGAGAATATCGTCCAGGCCTTCGATGCCGGTGGCGGCTTTTTCGCTGAGCAACGCAGATGAGGTCGACAAACAATGCCCTCGCAAATAGGTCCAAGTGATCGGCGACGGCGTCGAGCACCTTGATATCGCTGATAAATCACTTGACCGCCTGCCGCTGGCACGGTTCAACCTTTTGTCGCCGTGGAGCCGCTGCTGAGCACAGCAGGCGCAGGGGGGGCAAGGGTGCCAAAGGTTCGGCTGGGGATTGCCAGGCAAGGCCCTGCGGGCCTTTTCGCAGCCTCGCAGGCTCGGCAGCGGCTACAGGTTTTGTGCTGGCTCTTGTAGCCGCTGGCGCAGGCTGCGAACGGCTTGGGCGGCATTCCGACGCAGCAGGCGCGGGGGCTCAAGAGCGCCAAAGGTTCGGCTGGGGATCGCGAGGCAAGGCCCGGGAGGCGGCTACAGGCCCTGCTGTAGGGCCGGGTCGTCGGGGTTCTGCTGTTCCAGCTGGGCCAGCAGGATCTGGACGTTCTGCAACTGGCCGCTTTCCTTCCAGTAGCTGATCAGCAGCACCCGCGCCTTGCGGTTGTAGGGCTGGCGCTGGACGATTTCCTCCAGTTGCTTCTGCGCCGCTTCCAGCTCCTGTTCGCTGTGCAGGGTGGTGGCCAGGTCGTAGCGGTAGGCGGCGTTGTTAGGCTCCAGTTCCACCGCCCGGGACAAGCCGAGCAGGGCGAACTCACCCTGGCCATGGTGCAGCAGCCAGAGCCCCAGGGCATGTTGCAGGTAGGCCGAATCCTGCTGTGCCTGCAACTGCTTGGCCAGCAATTGGCGGGCGGCATCGCTCTGGCCCTGCTTGTCCAGCACTTCGATCTGCAGCACCACTGCCTGCAGGTTGTCCGGGGCCAGGCGCAGGGCCTGTTCCAGGGTCTGCTGGGCCTTGATCAGATCGGCATTGTGCAGGTACAGGCGAGCCAGCTGGTACTGGGCCTCGACGTTGTCGCCGCGGGTCTTGAGCACTTGGGTGTATTCGTCGATCACCTGCTGCAACGGGCCGAAGTACAGGCCCTGGTCGTCGGGGCTCAGGCCCAGCAGGGCGTCCACCGCGGCGAAGCGCACGCTCTGTTCGTGATCGTCCAGCAACGGCCCCAGCAGCAGGCTGCGCTGGCCGCTGGGCACCAGGCCGAGCACGCTCTTGATCGCCGCTTTGCGCACCTCGGCAGAAGGGTGATAGAGGTCGGCGTCCGCCAGTTTCAGTGCCTGGGGGCTGGGGTAGTTGGCCAGCACTGCCAGCAGGCGGATGCGCTGCTGGTCGTCGAGGTCGGGCCGGCCCAACTGCTGGTAGAGCACGCGCGCCGCGCCAGGCTGGCCGTTGCGGGCTTTTTCCAGTGCCGCGCTGTAGCCATGCTTGATGGCCTCGGGAACCTGCGGCGGGCTGCTGCGCAGAAAGCTCCAGGCCAGGGCGAGGACGACGACGGTAAGCAGGCTGATCAGCAGGTAGCGGCGGGGCTGGGACATGCAGGAATCCGGAAGCTGGCGACTTTTGGAAGGCGCAAGCTTCGGTCAGGAACCGGCTTGAGTCAAACCCCGGTTCAGGTCAGCACGTACTCCTGCGGCTCCAGCAGCGGCGGCAGCTCGGTTTGCCCCAGCGCCGCCAGGACTTCGCGCTCCAGGCCGCGCAATAGAGCGCTGCACGGCAGGTCGTTGTCGTCATAGCCGAAAGGGTCTTCGAGGTCGTCGCCGATCTCGTCCAGGCCCAGGAAGGTGTAGCTGACAATGGCGGTGAAGATCGGCGTCAGCCAGCCCAGGGGCTCGGCCATGGCGAACGGCAGGAGGATGCAGAACAGGTAGATGGTGCGGTGCAGCAGCAGGGTGTAGGGGAAGGGCAGCGGGGTGTTCTGGATCCGCTCGCAGGCGGCCTGCACCAGGCTCAGGCTGACCAGCCGGGTTTCCAGCTGGGTGTAGCGCCATTCGCTGATGAGCCCCTGCTGGGCCCACTGCGAGCAGCGCTGGCCGATGCGTTGCAACTGCGCGTCGGTGAGGTTCGGGTGGCCGGGGTCGAGGCTGGCCTGGGCCCAGGGGCGCAGGGCGGCGGCCTCGTCTTCATGGCGCAGGCGGGCGATCAGGCTGTGGGCAAAGCCGCACAGGTCGCGCAGCATGCCCTCGCGCTCGGGGTGGCCGTCGATGATCAGGCTTTCACGGATCAGCGAACGCACCTCGATGATCAACTGCCCCAATTGCTTGCGGCCTTCCCACCAGCGGTCGTAGCAGGCGTTGTTGCGAAAACTCATGAAGATCGACAGCGACAGCCCCAGCAGGGTGAAGGGCGTGGCGTTGACCTTGGAGAAATAGCTCGGTTGCAGGGTTTCCACCAGCACGATCACCGAGGCCAGCAGTGTGACCAGTACGCAGCGCAGGGCAATGCGCTTGGCAATCGAGCCCTTGAGGGCGAAGAGGATGCCGATCAGGTTCGGCTTGGGGCGGACAATCATGAGGGCGGAGGCCAGGGCGATTACGCGGCGAGTGAAGAGTAGGAGCGCGCTGTGGGGCTGTCCAATCGCAATGGCCAACCACATGATCGACGGCCTCTATCAACGGGCTTGGGGTGGGCGGTGTTCTGGCGGGCGCCTTCGCTGGCAAGCCAGCTCCTACCGGGGCCATGTATTCGGGGCCATGCGTTTGGGGCCATGCGTTGCGCGGGCTCTTTTAGGAGCCGGCTTGCCGGCGAAGAGACCCTTGAGCCGGGCAAAAAAAAGCCCCGCGACCGAATGATCCACGGGGCCAAACATTGGTTGGTTGCGGCCAACCAAAGGAGCTCGTTGCAAATCCTTACTTGCTGGCTACCGTCTCCGGTTGCCAGCCACCACCCAGGGCCTTGTAGATGGCGACGATGCCGCGGTACAGGTCGACTTCGGCCTGGGCCTGGGAGTCTTCGGCGGCCAGGCGTTCACGCTGGGCATCGAGCAGCACCAGGAAGTCCACGGTGCCTTCGCGGTAGCGGATCTCGGCCAGGTCCGCGGCGGCGCGGCTGGATTCGCTCTGGCGAATCAGGGAGATCAGCCGTTGCTGGCGCTTGCCGTAGTCGCTGAAGGCGTTTTCCGATTCCTCCAGGGCCAGCAGCACCTGCTGCTCGTAGCTGGCCAGGGCGCCGTCGGCATTGGCGTCGGCGCCGCGCAGGCGGGCTCGCACACTGCCCAGGTCGAAGGCCGCCCAGGTGATGCTCGGGCCCAGGGCCCAGGCATTGGCCGCCGAGGAGCCGATCTGCGAACCGCGCCCGGCAGTGAAGCCGAGGAAGCCGCTGAGGCTGACCCGCGGGAACAGGTCGGCCTTGGCCACGCCGATGCGCGCGGTGGCTGCTGCCAGCTTGCGTTCGGCGCTGAGAATGTCCGGCCGGCGTTGCAGCAGCTCGCCCGGGTCGCCAATCGGCAGGGCCTTGGCAATGGCCGGCAGCTGCGCCGGCGACAGGTCGACGCTGAGCTTGTCCGGGCGTTCACCCAGCAGGGTGGCGATGCGGTTGCGCTGGCGGGTCTGCTCGGCCTGCAACTGCGGCACGCTGGCTTCCACCGAAGCCAGGCGGGCGTCGGCGCGGACCACATCGAGCTGGTCGCCGACCCCGGCGTCGCGCAGGCTTTCAGTGATCTTGCGCGACTCCTGCTGGTTGTCCAGGTTGGCCAGGGCAATCTTTTCCCGCAGCTGTGCGCCGCGCAACTGGCCGTAGGCGTCCACCAGCTCGGCGATCATGGTCACCTGCAGTTGGTAGAGGTCGGCCTCGGCGGCCTGCTGGTCGGCGTCGGTGGCTTCCAGGTTGCGCTGGATGCGGCCGAACAGGTCCAGCTCCCAGGCCATGTCCAGGCCCAGGTCGTAGCGCTCGCTGTTCACTCGCTTGGTGGTCTGGCCGGGGATCTGCCCCTTGGCCAGGTCGCTGCTGGCGCGGCTGGTGATGGTGGGCATGGCGTCATTACTGGCGTCATCGCGAATCGCCCGGGCGGCCCGCAGGCGGGCGAAGGCCACCCGCAGTTCACGGTTGCCCTGCAACGATTTGCTCACCAGCTGGTTGAGAGTCGGGTCATCGAATTGCTGCCACCAGATGCCTTCGAAGCGTGCGCGGTCGAAGTTCTTCTGGCCCGCAGCGCCATCGGTGGCGGCGCTGATGTGCGCCGCCTCGGTGGTTGGGCTCTGGTAGTCCGGACCGACGGCGCAGGCACTCAGGGCCAGCACCAGCAGGCTCGGCAGGAAGACTTTGGAACTCATTGTTGCGCCTCCAGTTGCAGAGCACGGGCGGCTTTGCGCGCCTCGCTGCGCTCCACGTAGTTGCGGATCAGTACATAGAACACCGGAGTCAGCAGCAGGCCGAAGAAGGTCACCCCGAGCATCCCGGAGAACACCGCGACACCCATGGCATGACGCATTTCCGCACCGGCGCCGCTGGAGATCACCAGGGGCACCACGCCCATGATGAAGGCGAAGGAGGTCATCAGGATCGGCCGCAGACGCAGGCGGCAGGCTTCCAGCACCGCGGCCAGCGGGTCGAGGCCTTCCTCTTGCTTGTCCTTGGCAAACTCGACGATCAGGATCGCGTTCTTGCAGGCCAGGCCCACCAGAACGATCAGGCCGATCTGGGTGAAGATGTTGTTGTCGCCCCCGGAGACGATCACCCCGGTAATGGCCGACAGCAGGGTCATGGGCACGATCAGGATCACCGCCAGTGGCAGGCTCCAGCTTTCGTACTGAGCGGCCAGCACCAGGAAGGCCAGCAGCACGCAGAGCGGGAAGACGAACAGCGCGGTGTTACCGGCCAGGATCTGCTGGTAGGTCAGCTCGGTCCATTCGTAGGTCATGCCGTTGGGCAGTTCTTCCTTGAGCAGTTTCTCGATCGCCGCTTCCGCTTGCCCGGAGCTGTAGCCCGGGGCCGCTGCGCCGTTGATTTCCGCGGTGACAAAACCGTTGTAGTGCATCACGCGGTCGGGGCCTGCGGTGTCGCTGACCTTGATGAAGGTCGCCAGGGGAATCATCTCGCCCTTGTTGTTGCGCACTTTCAGCTGGCCGATCTGCTCGGGTTCGAGACGGAACTGCTGCTCGGCCTGAACGTTGACCTGGTAGGTGCGGCCAAAGCGGTTGAAGTCGTTGGCATACAGCGAACCCAGGTAGATCTGCAGGGTGTCGAAGATGTCGGAGATCGCCACGCCGTGGGTCTTGGCCTTTTCCCGGTCGATGGCAGCATCCACCTGGGGCACGTTGACCTGGTAGCTGGTGAACAGCCCGGCCAGTTCCGGCACGCTACGGCTCTTGGTGATGACGTTCTGCACTTCCTTGTACAGCTCGTCGTAACCCAGGCCGCTGCGGTCCTCCACTTGCAGGCGGAAGCCGCCGATGGTTCCCAGGCCCTGTACCGGCGGCGGTGGGAAGATCGCCATGTAGGCGTCCTGGATATCCGCGTACTTGCCGTTCAGGGCACCGGCAATGGCCCCGGCGGACATGCTCGGGTCCTTGCGTTCGTCGAAGGGTTTCAGGGTGACGAAGACGATGCCGTTGTTCGGGCTGTTGGTGAAGCCGTTGATCGAAAGGCCAGGGAAGGCCACCGCGCTTTCCACGCCGGGCTGCTTGAGGGCGATGTCGGACATGCGCTTGATCACGTCTTCGGTGCGGTCCAGGCTAGCGGCGTCCGGCAGTTGGGCGAAGGCCACCAGGTACTGCTTGTCCTGGGCCGGGACGAAACCGGTCGGGGTGTGGGCGAAGCCGAACCAGGTCAGCACCATCAGGCCGGCATAGAGGAACAGCGCGATGCCGCTGCCGCGGATGACCCGGCGCACGGTGCCGACGTAACCATGGCTGGCACGATCGAAGAAGCGGTTGAACGGCTTGAACAGCCAGCCCCCCAGCAGCTTGTCGAGGATCTTCGAGAAGCGGTCCTTGGGCGCATGGTGTTCCTTGAGCAGTACCGCGGCCAGGGCCGGCGACAGGGTCAGGGAGTTGAAGGCCGAGATCACCGTGGAGATGGCAATGGTCAGGGCGAACTGCTTGTAGAACTGCCCGGTCAGGCCACTGATGAAGGCCGCCGGTACGAACACCGCACACAGCACCAGGGCGGTGGCGATGATCGGGCCGGTCACTTCACGCATGGCACGCTTGGTGGCTTCCACCGGGTTCAGGCCCAGGCCGATGTTACGTTCGACGTTCTCCACCACCACGATGGCGTCGTCCACCACGATGCCGATGGCCAGCACCAGGCCGAACAGCGACAGGGCGTTGAGGGAGAAGCCGAACAGGTGCATGACCGCGAAGGTGCCGATCAGCGACACCGGTACGGCCACCAGCGGGATGATCGAGGCACGCCAGGTCTGCAGGAACAGGATCACCACCAGCACTACCAGGATCAGGGCTTCGAACAGGGTGTGCACCACGGCCTCGATGGAGCCGCGGACGAAGATGGTCGGGTCGTAGACGATGCTGAAGTCCATGCCTTGCGGGAAGCTCTGCTTGAGTTCGGCCATCTTGGCCCGCACTTCATTGGAGATCTCGATGGCGTTGGAGCCCGGGCGCTGGAAGATCGGGATCGCCACCGCCGGCTGGTTGTTGAGCAGGGAACGCAAAGCGTACTGGCTCGACCCCAGCTCGATGCGGGCGATGTCCTTCAGGCGGGTGATCTCACCGTCCTCACCGGAGCGGATGATGATGTTCTCGAACTCTTCCTCGGTGACCAGGCGGCCCTGGGTGTTGACCGATAGCTGGAAGCTGGTGGCGGTGGGCGCAGGCGGCGCGCCCAGGGCACCGGCGGCGACCTGGCGGTTCTGTTCACGGATGGCGGTGACCACGTCGGTGGCGGTCAGGTTGCGCGAAGCGGTCTTGTTCGGATCCAGCCAGACCCGCAACGAGTAGTCGCCCATGCCGAACAGCTGCACGTCCCCCACGCCGCCCAGGCGCGCCAGCTCATCCTTGATGTTGAGCAGGGCGTAGTTGGACAGGTAGAGCATGTCGTAGCGTTTGTCCGGCGAGGTCAGGTGGACCACCATGGTCAGGTCCGGAGAGGCCTTGTCCACGGTAATACCGATGCGCGTCACTTCTTCGGGCAGCTTGGGCTGGGTGCGGGTCACGCGGTTCTGTACCTGCACCTGGGCGTTGTCCAGGTCGGTGCCCAGGGCGAAGGTGATGGTCAGGGTGATCTTGCCGTCAGCGGTGGATTGCGAGGACATGTAGAGCATGTTCTCGACCCCGGTGATCGCCTGTTCCAGGGGCGCGGCCACGGTTTCACCGATGACTTTCGGGTTGGCCCCCGGGAAGTTGGCGCGCACCACCACGGTGGGCGGCACCACTTCCGGGTATTCGCTGATGGGCAACTGGAACAGCGAGATGGCGCCGGCGATCAGGATCAGCAGCGACAGCACCGCGGCGAAGATCGGCCTTGAAATGAAGAACTGGGAAAAATTCATCTTGAGAGTCGTCCCTTAACCGCGCGGTGTCGCAGCGGCGAGTTTCACAGCCGGAGCCGCCTTGGCAGGGGTGACCTGCGGCAGGTTGCTGGCTTCCAGTGCTTGGCGTTGTTGGGCCAGGGCGGCGAGGGTTTCCTTGCTGGCCATGGGGATCACTTCAGGCGTGACCGGTGCGCCGGGACGTGCCCGCTGCAAGCCCTTGACGATGATGGTGTCGTCCTTGCTCAGACCGTTGCGCACGATGCGCAGGCCTTCGATCTTCGGCCCCAGTTCCACGGCGCGGTAGGCCGGCTTGTTGTCGGCGTCCATCACCAGCACGAACTTCTTGCCCAGGTCGGTGCCCACGGCTTCGTCGTTGATCAGCATCGCCGAGTAGGTGCCGCTGCCCACCAGTTTCAGGCGCGCATAGAGGCCCGGGGTGTAGCTGCCGTCGCTGTTGTCGAACACCGCGCGGCCACGGATGGTGCCGGTCTTGGGGTTGACCTGGTTGTCGACGAAGTTCATCTGCCCCAGGTGCGGGTGGCCTTCTTCATTGGACAGGCCCAAGTACACCGGGGTGGTCTGGCCGCGCTGGCCCTGGCGGGCGAGCTGGGTGTACTTGAGGTACACGCGCTCGTCGGCGTCGAAGTAGGCGTAGACCTTGTCGGTGGAGACCAGGCTGGTGAGCGGGGTGACATCGGCGGTCACCAGGTTGCCGGCGGTGATCTGCGCGCGGCTGACCCGGCCGCTGATGGGCGCCACCACCCGGGTGAAACTCAGGTTGAGCTTGGCCACGTCCAACTGGGCCTGGATCGCATCGACCCCTGCCCGGGCTTCCTGGGCGGCGCTGGTGCGGGTGTCGGCCAGCTCGGCGGAAATCGCGTTGCTGGTCAGCAGGCGCTGGCCGCGCTGGGCTTCGTTGGCACTGCGGGTCGCGGTGGCCCGAGCCTGTTGCAGCTGGGCTTCGAGGCGGCGTACTTCAGCCTGGAAAGGCCGTGGGTCGATCTGGAACAGCAGGTCGCCTTTCTTCACCAGGGCGCCTTCGGTGAAGGCCACCTGATCGATCTGGCCCGAGACCCGAGGTCGGATCTCCACGGTTTCCGGGGCTTCCAGGCGCCCGGTGAATTCATCCCATTCGTTGACCGGCTGTTCCAGCACCTTGGCCACGCTGACTTTGGCAGCGGGCGGGGCGGAGGCGGTCTCAGGGGTTTTGCCGCACGCGCTCATCACCAGCACGGCGAGAACGGCGAGTGGAAAACGTAGGAGTTTGACTGACTGGTCCATGGTGCATCCGCCACTGTATTTGAGATGGGCGGATGATGCTCGGCAGGGTTGTATCTCACGAATCGAATGAAGCGAAGGTAACTATCATTCGGAATGATATAAGCGCCAAGCAAGCCCTCTAGCATGCACCTTTCGTTAGGCTGCTATCAATTCCCTGGCGTGCAATTAGTTATTGCGGCTGACGCAATATTGGCCGGTGCTACCGGAGTCGACTGGCCCGCGAAAAGGGCCTTTCGACGCCCGGGTGCTTTCGTTGGCAAGCCCATTTCTACGAGGCTTTTGGGTGCTGGGATCACCGATTCCTCCGATATCAGTTGCTGTCCAGCCTGGGGCTGGGGCAGCGCAGACCTTCGAGCTAGCCGCTTCGGTGGATTTCTCGGGCCGCCAGACGTCATGCCTGGCCGGGAAACAGGAACGGGTTGATGCTGCTTCGCGCGAAGCCTTCA
Source organism: Pseudomonas sp. JV245A (assembly GCF_032424515.1). Lineage (NCBI taxonomy): Bacteria > Pseudomonadati > Pseudomonadota > Gammaproteobacteria > Pseudomonadales > Pseudomonadaceae > Pseudomonas > Pseudomonas sp. JV245A. The sequence continues at coordinate 149 of NZ_VYKE01000103.1, read as the reverse complement.
GCCTCAAGCCCGGCATCCAGGGCCAAGGACGCGAGATCGTCGGCCACCGGCTCCAGCGTCTGATCGTGTGGGTAATAGAACACCTTCAGGTAGCTCTGGCAGTCTCCACAGCTCTCGGCCTTGACCGCGCTGTCCTGGTGCTCCAGCGA
>NZ_VYKE01000102.1:0-20585 GCF_032424515.1 Pseudomonas sp. JV245A | reverse complement strand
GCCCCGGCGATCCGCCTGCTCCTGCAGCGCAGCGGCTTGAGTCTGACGCAGATTGGCCGCCTTGAAGTCAACGAGGCCCAGGCGGCCCAGGTGCTGGCCGTAGCCCGGGAGTTGGAACTGGACAGTGATCGCCTGAATGTCCAGGGCGGCTCCCTGGCCCTGGGTCATCCCCTGGCCGCCAGCGGCCTGCGCCTGGTGCTGACCCTGGCCCGGCAACTGCGCGAGCACAACCTGCGCTACGGGATCGCCGCCGCCTGCGTGGGAGGTGGCCAGGGCATGGCGCTGTTGATCGAAAACCCGGCCTGGCGCGGCTGAGTCCGACCGGCCCGCCGCCCCTGGCGGGCCACTCTATTTCTACTCGATGAGGTGTCCCCATGTGGAGCTACCAGGCGCCGCTGCGCGATATGCAATTTGTCCTTGAGCACTGGCTGGAGGCCCCCGAAGCGTGGCGTCGCAGCCCGGCGTTCGAGGCGCTGGACCTGCCCCTGGCGCTGCAGGTGCTGGAGCAGGCCGCGCGTTTCAGCCAGGACGTACTGGCGCCGCTGAATGCCAGCGGCGATCGCCAGGGTTGCCAGTGGGCAGACGGGCAGGTCAGCACCCCACAGGGTTTTGCCGAGGCCTATCGGGCCTATGTCGAGGGCGGCTGGCCGGCCCTGGCCTGCGCCGAAGCTTTGGGTGGCCAGGGCCTGCCGCAGCTGCTGGACGCGGCGCTGCAAGAGATGCTCTATGCCAGCAACCACGCCTGGGCCATGTACACCGGCATCGCCCACGGCGCCTACTTGTGCCTCAAGACCCACGGCGCGCCCTGGCTCCAGGAGCGCTACCTGCCCGAGATCATCAGCGGCGCGAGCCTGCCCACCATGTGCCTGACCGAGCCCCAGGCCGGCAGTGATGTCGGCCTGTTGCGCTGTCGTGCCGAGCCCCAGGCCGATGGCAGCTATCGCCTCAGCGGCAGCAAGCTGTTCATTTCCGGCGGCGAGCATGACCTCACCGACAACATCCTGCATCTGGTGCTGGCCCGGCTGCCGGGCGCGCCGGAGGGCAGCCGGGGAATCTCGCTGTTCCTGGTGCCCAAGCGCTTGCAGCAGGGCCAGGGCAACGGCGTGCGCTGCGACGGCATCGAACACAAGATGGGGATCAAGGGCAGCGCCACCTGTTCCCTGGTGTTCGAGGCGGCCCAGGGCTGGCTAGTGGGCGAGGCCCATCGCGGCCTGGCAGCGATGTTCGTGATGATGAATTCGGCGCGCCTGCACGTGGGCCTGCAAGGCCTGGGGCATGTCGAAGCGGCGTGGCAGAACGCCCGTGACTACGCTGGCGAACGCCAACAGATGCGTGCGCCATTGCGCCCCGCCGGTGTCGCCGCCCAGGCCGCCGACCCGATTCGCTACCACCCGGCCATGCGCCGCGTGCTGCTGGAATTGCGCGCCACCAGCGAAGGCCTGCGGGCCATCGGCTACTGGGCCGCGCACCTGCTGGACCAGGCCGAGCATCACCCTGAACCCCAGGTCCGGCGCCAGGCCGATCAGCTGGCGCAACTGCTGACGCCGATCATCAAGGCGTTCTTTACCGAGCAGGGCTTTCGTCAGGCCAGCAACGCCTTGCAGGTCTTCGGCGGCTACGGCTACGTCGCCGAGTTCGCCATCGAGCAGACCCTGCGCGATAGCCGCATCGCCATGATCTACGAAGGCAGCAACGAGATTCAGGCCAACGATCTGCTGTTGCGCAAGGTGCTGGGGGATGGCGGGCAGGGCTTCGCGCTGTTGCTTGAGCAATTGCGCGATGAGGCCGGGCACGGCGCCCAGGTGCCCGAGTGCGTGGGGTTCGCCCGGTCGTTGGCGGATCTGGCCGAGGCGTTGCAGGCACTGGTTGCCCAGGTGCAGCAGTGGGCGCTGGAGGATGCCGAGTACCCGTATCGCGCGGCCGGGGATTTTCTGGCGTTGTGTGGCCTGAGCCTGCTGGCGCTGGCCTGGGCTCGGGCGGCGCGGGTCTCGCACAGTTTGCCCGAGGGCGATCCGCTGCGTGGGGCGAAGCTTGAGACGGCGGGGTTCTTTTTCAGCTACCTGTTGCCCCAGGTCGAACAGCGGATGACGGCGGTGCGCGGCGCCCGGGCGGCGCTGGCCTTTATCTGAGGCGATGCAGGCTATTGGATCCAATATCGAAGCGAACCACGCCACAGGCTTGCTTAGCAGTGAGCCTCGTAGTGGGGCTCGTCGCCTGCCTGAACGGTGATGGTCGATAATCGCCCGCTAATCCCGGTGCCTTGTCGGGCACCTAAGCATTTGATCCCTATGGAAATTAACCCCGACCCTGGTTGGTCTGGGATCTTTTGCTCAGCCGTTTCAGCCCGTTCGTCTCTTGTTATTGGATCCATTAAGCGCTTTATTGGCGACCTGGCGATGGCAGGAGCCCTCCTGACCGTCGGCAATAAAAACAACAATAAGGGTTTCGTCATGAATGTCTTATCGACGGTGTGCAGCCGCCTGGCTGGCGCGCGCTGGCTGTCTGTGTGCACAGGTTCTTTGGGTGTTGCGCTTCGGGTCCTGGCCGAATGGCAGGTGCGCCCATGAACCTCGATCTCAAGCAACGGGTCGACCAAGGCCCGATGGGCTCCTTCCAGTGCCTGGCGATCGGTATCTGCATTGTCCTCAACATGATCGACGGCTTCGATGTACTGGTGATGGCCTTCACCGCCGCTTCGGTGTCCGCCGAGTGGCAACTCAACGGGGCGCAGATCGGTCTGCTGCTCAGTGCCGGTCTGTTCGGCATGGCCGCCGGTTCGCTGTTTATCGCGCCCTGGGCCGACCGCTTCGGGCGCCGGCCGCTGATCCTGTTCTGCCTGCTGCTGTCGGGTGTCGGCATGCTGCTTTCGGCCGGCAGCCAGAGCCCTTTGCAACTGGCGCTGTTGCGCGGCCTGACCGGCCTGGGCATCGGCGGCATCCTGGCCAGCAGCAACGTGATCGCCGCCGAGTATTCCAGCCGCCGCTGGCGCGGCCTGGCGGTCAGCCTGCAATCCACCGGCTATGCCCTGGGCGCGACCCTGGGCGGGCTGCTGGCGGTGTGGCTGTTGACTCATTGGGGCTGGCGCTCGGTGTTCCTGTTCGGCGGCATCGTCACCTTGCTGGTGATCCCCCTGGTGCTGCTCTGGCTCCCCGAATCCCTGGACTTTCTCCTGGCCCGGCGGCCGGCCGATGCCCTGGCGCGAATCAATCGCCTGGCCGGGCGCCTGGGCCATCCGCAACTGCTGCAAATGCCCGCGGCAGCGGTACGCGAGCAGGGCGCCGGCAGCGGTTTTGACCAACTGTTCGCCGGGCCGATGCGGCGCACCACGCTGCTGATCTGGCTGCTGTTTTTCCTGGTGATGTTCGGTTTCTACTTCGTCATGAGCTGGACCCCGAAACTGCTGGTGGCCGCCGGGCTCTCGGCGCAGCAGGGGATCACCGGCGGGGTGCTGCTGAGTGTCGGCGGGATCTTCGGCGCGGCGCTGGTTGGCGGCTTGTCCTCGCGCTGGCCGCTGACCCGGGTGCTGTCGCTGTTCATGCTGGTGACCGCCGGGCTGCTGGTGCTGTTCGTCGGCTCGGCCTCCTCGATTGCCGCGGCCCTGGGCCTGGGGCTGCTGATCGGGCTGTTCGCCAACGGCTGCGTGGCCGGGCTCTACGCCCTGTCACCGGTGGTCTACGACGCTTCGGTACGGGCCACCGGGGTCGGCTGGGGGATCGGCATCGGGCGCATTGGCGCGATTGTCTCGCCCACGGTGGCCGGGGTGTTGCTGGATGCCGGCTGGCAGCCGCTGCACCTGTACGCAGTGTTTGCCGTGGTCTTCGTGCTGGCGGCGGGTTGCCTGTTGTTGCTACGCCCGGCGCCGTCGCAGGCGCAAGCGGCCCTGGCTTAGCCCGCGGAACCGGATAAGGCGGCGGGCGCTGTTTCAAGACTGGCCGTCGATGATCGCCGCGGCCACGGCCTGGCGGAACCAGCTCAGGGCGGCGGAGCTGTCGCTGTTGGGGTGCCAGTGCAGCGAGACTTCGAACTCCCCCACGGAAAACGGCAGTTCCAGTTGCCGCAGGCCGCCTTCGAGGGTGAACAGGCGGGCGATCTGCGCTGGCAGCACGGTCAGCAGGTCGGTGCCGGGCAGCACTTTGGGCAGCACCGAGAAGTGCGGCACGTGCAGGCTGATGCGGCGCCGGGCGCCCATCTGCTTGAGCACGTCCTCGACGCTGCCGTGGCCGGTGGTGCGGGTCACGGCGATGTGCCGCTCGGCGAGGAACTGCTCCAGGCTCAGCTGGGTGCCGATGCGCGGATGACGGTCGCTGAGCAGGCACACGTAGCGCTCGCGGATCAGCACCTGGCTGCGGGTGCCGGTCAAGGGTTTGCGGCAGATCAGCGCGTCGACCTTGGCGCTGCTGAGCCACTCGCCGGCCTGGTCCACCTGCAGCGGCAGGACTTCGACTTCAGCCTCGGGGGCCTGCTGGTTCAGGCGCGCCAGGATCAGCGGCAGGAAGCCCATTTCGCCAAGGTCGGAGAGGGCGATGCGAAAGCGCCGTTCGGTGGTCGCCGGGTCGAAGCGCCGGGTGCTGTGCACGGTGTTCTCGATCCGCGTCAGGGATTCGCGAAAGGCCGGGTACAGCTCATCGGCCAGTTGGCTGGGCTGGATGCCGTCCCGGGTGCGGCTGAACAGGCCGTCGTCGAACAGCTCGCGCAGCCGCGCCAGGCCGTAGCTGACCGAGGGCTGGGTGACGAACAGGCGCTCGGCGGCCAGGGTCACGCTGCGGGCTTCGTAGAGGGTGACGAAGGTGCGGATCAGGTTCAGATCGATGTGGCTCATGCTGCCTCATGGATATAGACGGGTCTTATTTTTAATAGAGATAGTATCGATTTGATCAATTTCGTGGCGGCTGCAAGAGTAACTCAAATTCTAAAAAACAGCGGCAAAGGTCCATATGAAAACCGTCCATAGCGCCTCCTACGACATCCTGCGGCAACAAGGCCTGACCACCGTGTTCGGCAACCCGGGTTCCAACGAGCTGCCCTTTCTCAAGGGCTTCCCCGAAGACTTCCGCTACATCCTCGGCCTGCATGAAGGCGCGGTGGTGGGCATGGCCGACGGCTTCGCCCTGGCCAGCGGCCAGCCGGCCTTCGTCAACCTGCACGCCGCGGCCGGCACCGGCAATGGCATGGGCGCCCTGACCAATGCCTGGTACTCCCACAGCCCGCTGGTGATCACCGCCGGCCAGCAGGTGCGCTCGATGATCGGCGTCGAGGCGATGCTGGCCAACGTCGATGCACCGCAGCTGCCCAAGCCCCTGGTCAAGTGGAGCGCCGAGCCGGCCTGCGCCGAGGACGTGCCGCGGGCCCTGAGCCAGGCGATCCACATGGCCAACCAGGCGCCCAAGGGCCCGGTGTACCTGTCCATTCCCTACGACGACTGGGCCCGCCCGGCGCCGGCCGGGGTCGAGCATCTGGCCCGGCGCCAGGTGGCCACTGCCGGGCTGCCCTCGGCGGCGCAATTGCGTTCGCTGGTGCAGCGCCTGGCGGCAGCGCGCAACCCGGTGCTGGTGCTGGGGCCGGATGTGGATGGCAGCCAGAGCAACCACCTGGCCGTGCAACTGGCGGAGAAACTGCGCATGCCGGCCTGGGTCGCGCCGTCCGCTTCGCGCTGCCCGTTTCCCACCCGTCACCCGAGCTTTCGCGGGGTGCTGCCGGCAGCCATTGCCGGCATCAGCCGCTGCCTGGCGGACCATGACCTGATCCTGGTGGTGGGGGCCCCGGTATTCCGCTACCACCAGTTCGCCCCGGGGGACTACCTGCCCGCGGGCACCGAGCTGCTGCACATCACCTGCGACCCCGGCGAAGCGGCGCGTGCGCCCATGGGCGATGCGCTGGTGGGGGACATCGCCGAGACCCTGCAGGCCCTGGTCTGGGCGCTGCCGGATTGCGACCGGCCGCAGCCCCAGGCCTTGCCGCCGGCTGCTCCGGTCGAGGAGCTGGGCGGCCTGCTGCGCCCGGAAACCGTGTTCGACGTGATCGATGAGCTGGCGCCCAAGGATGCGATCTACGTCAAGGAGTCCACCTCCACCGTAGGCGCCTTCTGGCAGCGGGTGGAAATGCGCGAACCCGGCAGCTACTACTTCCCGGCCGCCGGTGGCCTGGGCTTCGGCCTGCCAGCGGCGGTGGGGGTGCAACTGGCCCGGCCGGAGCGGCGGGTGATCGGGGTCATTGGCGACGGCTCGGCCAACTACGGTATCACCGCGCTGTGGACGGCCGCCCAGTACCAGATCCCGGTGGTGTTCATCATCCTCAAGAACGGCACCTATGGCGCCCTGCGCTGGTTCGCCGGTGTGCTGCAGGTCAGCGACGCCCCGGGCCTGGACGTGCCCGGCCTGGACTTCTGCGCCATCGGCCGCGGCTATGGCGTGCACTCGGTGCAGGCCAACACCCGCGAGGCGTTCGCCCAGGCCCTGAGTGAAGCCCTGGCGGGCGACCGCCCGGTACTGATCGAGGTGCCGACCCTGACCATCGAACCCTGAGGGCTGCCTTGTCGCCGGGCGCGAGCCCGGCCTTGCCAACCGCAACCTGCGGACTCACCAGAAGAATAAAAAGAGGTGGTTATGAACACGACTTCGGTCACTGCTGTGATAGATGACGCGCTCCAGCCGGCGCGTTCCGGTTCCACCCACGCCGACATCGGCACCTTGCTCGACCATGGCCCCTTCACCGGCATGCAGAAGCTGGTGGTGTTGCTGGCGGCGCTGTCCATCGTCATGGACGGCTTCGACGGCCAACTGATCGGCTTTGCCATTCCGCTGATGATCAAGGAGTGGGGCATCACCCGCGAGGCGTTCGCTCCGGCGGTGGCGGCCGGGCTGATCGGCATGGGCATCGGCAGTGCCTGTGCCGGTCTGTTTGCCGACCGGTTCGGCCGGCGCATGGCGATCATTGCCAGTGTCTTCGTGTTCGGTGCGGCCACTTGCGCCATTGGCCTGGCGCCCAATGCGCTGGCGGTGGCGGCCCTGCGTTTTATCGCCGGGCTGGGCATCGGTGGCGCGCTGCCCAGCGCCACCACGGTGACGGCCGAGTTCACCCCGGCGCGGCGGCGTACCCTGGCGGTGACGGCCACCATTGTCTGCGTGCCCCTGGGCGGGATGCTGGCGGGGTTGTTCGCCTCCCATGTGTTGCCGCTGTACGGCTGGCGCACCCTGTTTTTCATCGGCGGCAGCCTGCCCATCGTCCTGGGCTTTGCCTTGCTGGCGACGCTGCCGGAGTCGCCGCGCTTTCTGGCGCGCCGGCCCCAGCGCTGGAACGAGCTGGGTACCTTGCTCGGGCGCATGGGCCGGCCGATGGCGGCGGGGGTGGTCTACACCGATGCCCTGGAACAGAAGAGCGAGAAGCAGGGTGGTTTCCGCGCCTTGTTCGCCCTGGGCTACGGGCGTGACACCCTGGCCCTCTGGGTGGCGTTCTTCATGTGCCTGACCGCGGTCTACAGCGCCTTCAGCTGGCTGCCCACCATGCTGCTGTCCGAAGGCCTGGAGCTGTCGGTGGCCGGTTCCGGGCTGACCGCCTACAACCTGGGCGGGGTGATCGGGGCACTGGTGTGCGCGGTGGCCATCACTCGCTGGGGTTCGTTCTGGCCGCTGCTGATCTGCTGCGCCGGCGGCGCGGCCAGCGCCTTCCTGTTGCAGGTGGTGGACATCCACCAGGACACCGGGCTGCTGATCTTCGGCTTCGGCGTGCACGGCCTGTTCGTCAACGCCGTGCAATCCACCATGTTTGCCCTGTGCGCCTTTATCTACCCCACCAGTGTGCGCGCCACCGGCACCGCATCGGCCCTGGCCTTCGGGCGCCTGGGGGCGATTCTCAGTGCCTTCGCCGGAGCCCTGGTGATTACCCAGGGCGGCGCCAACGGCTACCTCACGCTGCTGGGTTCGGTGATGGTCATGGCGCTGCTGGCGCTGCTGATCGTGGGCCGGCACATTCCCCGGCGCCTGCCGGGCCAGTCATGAACGCGGCCCGGTGCGTGAACCGGCCACTCAAACAGGAGGTTCGATGAACATCACCATTCTTGGCGCGGGCGCCATGGGTTCGCTGTTTGGCGGCCTGCTGGCGCAAAGCGGCCAGCGGGTAACCCTGCTGGACATCAACGACGAGCACCTTGCGGCGATCCGCAGCGACGGCCTGCTGCTGGCCACCGACAGCGGCGAGCGGCGCATTACCGGCCTGCACGCCTGCCGTCCGGAGCAGGCCACGGGCCACCCCGACCTGTTGCTGGTCTTCACCAAGACCCTGCACACCGACAGTGCCTTGCGCAGTGTGGCCGGGCACATCGCCGGCCACACCCTCGTACTGACCCTGCAGAACGGCCTGGGCAATGCCGAGGCGCTGTCCCGGCATGTGGCCCCGCAGCAGGTGCTGATCGGCATGACCAACTGGCCCGCCGACATGGTCGGGCCGGGGCAGGTGCATTCCCACGGCCAGGGCATGGTGCGGGTGCTGGCCCCAGGCAGCCGCGAGCGCAACGCCAGCCAGGAGGTGGCGGCGGTGCTGGACGCTGCCGGGTTGAACTGTGCGGTGGACCCGCAGGTCTGGACCTCTATCTGGGAGAAGGTGGCCTTCAACGCCGCCTTGAACAGCCTGTGCGCCGCCACCGGCTGCACCGTGGGCCAGCTGGACGCAGCGCCGGAAGGCGTGGCCCTGGCCCGGTCCATTGTGCTGGAGGTGGTGGCGGTGGCCAGGTCCCAGGGAATAGAGCTGGATGCCCAGGGCTGCCTGGACAGTGTGGCGTTCGCCATTGCCCATCACCGCACCCACAAGCCTTCGATGTTGCAGGACGTGCTGGCAGGGCGGCCCACGGAGATCGGCTCCATCAATGGCCAGGTGCTGGAACGGGCGCGGCAGGCGGGGGTGCCTGTGCCCCACACCGAAACCCTGCTGGGCCTGCTGCGCCTGATCGAAAAACGCGCCGCCTCGTAGGAGCCGGCTTGCCGGCGAAGAGGGCCTTGGGGCTTGTGTGGCGCTGGCGGGCGCCTTCGCTGGCAAGCCAGCTCCTGCATACGCCGGCTTTTGTGTGACACATCGGTTTATGAATGCTGTTCCATGAGGAGATTTTCCATGAGTGATTCCAACGCGGTCTATCGCGATCTGCACCTGCAACCCATCGCCGGACAGTGGCGCGCCGGCGCCTCCGGCAAGACCCTGGTGGTGAGCAATCCATTCGACGGTGCACAGCTGCTGGAACTGGCCCAGGCCAACCGCAGCGACCTGGACGCGGCCTACGCCAAGGCCGCCCAGGTGCAGCCGCAATGGGCGGCCCTGGGCCCGTCCCAGCGCGCGGCGGTGCTGCACCAGGCGGTGGCGATCTTTGACCGGCGCCAGGAGGAAATTGTCGACTGGATCATTCGCGAATCCGGCAGCACGCGGATCAAGGCCCTGGCCGAGTGGGGCGCGGCGCGGGCCATCACCCTGGAGGCGGCGTCCTTCCCGGCGCGGGTCCACGGGCGGATTGTCGAATCCGATGTGCCGGGCAAGGAAAGCCGGGTGTACCGCAGCGCCCTGGGGGTGGTCGGAGTGATCAGCCCGTGGAACTTCCCGCTGCACCTGACCCAGCGCTCCATCGCCCCGGCCCTGGCCCTGGGCAACGCGGTGGTGGTCAAGCCGGCCAGCGATACGCCGGTGTGCGGCGGCCTGCTGCTGGCCAGGATCTTCGAGGAAGCGGGCCTGCCCGCCGGGGTGTTCAGCGTGGTGGTGGGGGCCGGTAGCGAGATCGGCGATGCCTTTGTCGAGCACCCGGTGCCGGCGCTGATCACCTTCACCGGCTCGACCCCGGTGGGGCGCGGCATCGGCCGCATCGCCAGTGGCGGCGAGCACCTCAAGCACGTGGCGCTTGAATTGGGGGGCAACAGCCCGTTCGTGGTACTGGACGATGCCGACCTGGAACAGGCGGTGAACGCCGCGGTGTTCGGCAAGTTCCTGCACCAGGGGCAGATCTGCATGGCGATCAACCGCATCATCGTCGACGAGCGCCTCTATGACGCCTTCGCCCAGCGCTTCGTGGCCCGGGTCAAGCAGCTCAAGGTGGGTGATCCGCAATCGCTGGACACAGTGATCGGCCCGGTGATCAACGCCCGCCAGTTGCAGGGCCTGCAGGACAAGATCGCCCTGGCCCGCGAGCAGGGCGCCGAGCCACTGTACGAGGGCGGGCAGAACGGCAACCTGCTGGCGCCCCATGTGTACGGTGAAGTGCGTGCCGACATGGACCTGGCGCGCAATGAAATCTTCGGCCCGCTGGTGGGGCTGCTGCGCGCCCGGGACGAAGCCCATGCCCTGGAGCTGGCCAACGACAGCGAATTCGGCCTGGCCAGCGCGGTGTTCACCGGCAACCTGGAGCGCGGGGTGAACTTCGCCCGGCAGGTGCGCGCCGGCATGACCCACATCAACGATGTGCCGGTGAACGACGAGGCCAACGCGCCCTTCGGTGGCGAGAAGAACTCCGGCCTTGGGCGCTTCAACGGCGACTGGGCGATCGATGAATTCACCCGGGACCACTGGATCAGCCTGCAGCACCGGCCGCGTCAGTATCCCTTCTGACCCGGCACCTTTGAATAACGCCCGGCCGCCCTGGCCGGGCTTTTGAGCATCCGTGAGCGCGCGGGCCCTTGTCGGCCTGTCGGGCACGGCTGCGCCTATGAAAAGCGGAGAACAATAATAATGAACACCCGTCATCCGATGCAGTGCCGTTCCCTGGTGGGGGCTTGCTTGTCCGTGGGCCTGTGCGTGCCCGCCTGGGCCGCCGACGACAGCGGTTTTTTCGAGGGGAGCAAGACCGACCTGCTGCTGCGCAACTACTACTTCAACCGGGATTTTCGTGACCATGACGCGCCCAAGGGCCAGGTCGAGGAGTGGGCCCAGGGCTTTATCCTCAAGTTCAGCTCCGGCTACACCCCGGGCACCGTGGGCTTTGGCCTGGACGCCATCGGCCTGTTCGGCCTCAAGCTCGACAGCAGTCGCGAGACTAGCGGTTCGGAGTTGCTGCCGGTGCACGACGACGGGCGCGCCGCGGACAATTTCGGTCGCGCCGGAGCGGCCCTCAAGGCGCGGATTTCCGCCACCGAGTTCAAGGTCGGCGAGCTACTGCCGGACATTCCACTGCTGCGTTATGACGACGGCCGCTTGCTGCCGCAAACCTTCCGCGGGGCCATGCTGGTCTCCCGAGAGATCAGCGGCCTGGGGCTGCAGGCCGGGCAGTACCGTGCCGTCAGCCTGCGCAACTCCTCGGACATGCAGGACCTTTCGGCCTGGGCCGCGCCCGGGGTCAAGTCCGACGGCTTCAACTACGCCGGTGCCGAATACCGCTTCAACCAGCAGCGCACCTTGCTCGGGGTCTGGCATTCGCAGCTGGAGGACATCTACCGCCAGAGCTACTTCAACCTGCTGCACAAGCAACCGCTAGGGGACTGGACCCTGGGGGCGAACCTGGGCTACTTCATCGACCGCGACGATGGCAGCGCGCGTATCGGCCGGGTCGACAGCCACACCGCCTATGGCCTGTTCTCCGCCTCCCGGGCCGGGCACACGCTGTACCTGGGGTTGCAGAAAGTCAGCGGCGACAGCCCCTGGATGTCGGTCTACGGCAGCAGCGGCCGGACCCTGGGCAACGACATGTTCAACGGCAACTTCAGCAACGCCGGCGAGCGTTCGTGGCAGGTGCGTTATGACTATGACTTCGCCGCCTCGGGGATTCCCGGGCTGCTGGCCATGGTGCGCTACGGTCGTGGCGACAGCGCCACCACCAAGGTTGGCAATGACGGCCATGAGTGGGAGCGCGATACCGAGATCGGCTACACCCTGCAGAGCGGCACCTTGAAGAACCTCAGCCTGCGGCTGAACAACGCCACCAACCGACGCAGCTTCAACAGCGACTTCGACCAGACCCGGCTGATTGTCAGCTACCCGCTGTCGCTCTGAAAACCCTGTAGCCGCTGCCGAAGGCTGCGAACGGCTTGGGCGGCATTCCGACGCAGCAGACGCAGCGATTCCACGAGCGCTGGAGGTTTGGCGGGAGATCGCCAGGCAAGGTCCTGCGGACCTTTGCCCAGCCTCGCCGAGGCTCGGCAGCGGCTACAGAGGTAGCCGCTGTTTCGTGCTGCTTCTTATGGCTACGGCAATCTCGGGGTGCGTGTTGCGGGGGGGCTTGCGTTACTATGGCCGCCCACGTTTTCAGGAAGCTGCCCGGATGAGCAAACCCGGTCAAACGGTGCTGGTCGCGCTGCGCAAGATGATCGCCTCGGGCGAGTTGGCGGCAGGCGAGCGCTTGATGGAAGTGCCCACCGCCGAGCTGTTCGGGGTGTCACGCATGCCGGTGCGCATGGCCTTTCGCACCCTGGAGCAGGAAGGCCTGCTGGTGCGGTTCGGCGGTCGCGGGTTTCAGGTGCGTTCGGTGAGCGCCGAAGACATCGCCGGGGCGGTGGAGGTGCGCGGGGTGCTGGAAGGCCTGGCGGCGCGCCAGACCGCCGAGCGCGGGCTGTCGGCCGAGGGCCGGGCGATTCTCGAACGCTGCCTGGTCGAGGGCGATGCGCTGTTCGACAAGGGCTATGTCAACGAAGAGGACCTGGAGCTCTATCACGACCTCAACATGCGTTTTCACCAGGTGATCGTGGCGGGCAGCGGCAACCCGGCGATCGCCGATGCCCTGGCGCGCAACGACCACCTGCCGTTCGCCTCGGTCACCGCCCTGGCAGTAGACCGCCAGGACATGGCCCGGGAATACCGGCGCTTCAACTATGCCCACATGCAGCATCACTCGATATTCGATGCCCTGGTCAATGGCCAGGGCGCGCGGGCCGAGGCCCTGATGCGCGAGCATGCCAACGCCACCTTGCGCTATGCCGAGATCTTCGGCTCGGCCGTGGCCGACGAGCGCATGAGGCTGATCCTGCGCCCGCAGTGAGGCTCTACAGATCCAGCACCAGCAGCGGGCTCCTGGCCCGGGAACAGCAGGGCGTGAACTGATCGTTGCGCGCCTGCTCGTCCTCGGTGAGGAACAGGTCGCGGTGCTCCGGTACCCCTTCCAGCACCCGGGTCAGGCAGGTGCCGCAGATCCCTTGCTCGCAGGAAATCGGCACTTCGATGCCCTGGTCCTGCAGCACCTGGACCACGCTGCGATCGGCCGGTACCTGGAACACCTGGCCGCTGCTGGCCAGCTTCACCGCGAAGCTGGCGTCGGCGCTGTGGTCGATGGGCGCAGCGCTGAAATATTCGCGGTGCAGGCATTGCTCCTTCCAGCCCTGGGCCCGGGCGTTGTCCAGCACGTGTTGCATGAAGCCACCGGGGCCGCAGACATACAGGTGCACGTCGTCCCGGGGCCCGGCCAGGGCCTGGGCGATATCCAGGGCGGTGTCCGGTTGTTCGTCGAAATGCAGGCTCACCCGCTCGGCAAAGGGCGAGGCCTGCAAGCGCTGGACGAAGGCCGCGCGCTGGGCCGAACGAGCGCAGTAGTGCAGCTGGAAATCCGCGCCGCTGTGGGCCAGCTGTTCGGCCATGCTGAGGAGCGGGGTAATGCCGATGCCGCCGGCGAACAGCAGGCTGCGCCGTGCTGCGTGCTCCAGGGCAAAGAGATTGCGTGGCTCGCTGATGCGCAGGCGCGTGCCCACCTCCAGTTGTTGGTGCAGGCTGCTGGAGCCGCCGCGGGAGGCAGGGTCCTTGAGCACGCCGATCAGGTAGCGGTGGCGCTCTGCGGGGTGGTTGCACAGGGAGTATTGGCGCACCAGGCCGTTGGCCAGATGCACATCGATATGGGCGCCGGCGCTGAAGGCGGGCAGGGGGCTTGCGTCGGCCGCGGCCAGTTCGAAGCTGCAGATGTCCAGGGCTTCGTCGTGGCGCGCGGCCACCAGTACGTCGATCATCATCGGTCCTCGCCGGTGGCCGCATCCGGGCCGCCAGCCTGTCGGGTTCGGGGGGTTAACGGCTTGTGGCGATCAAAGGGGCTCGGGGCTCGCGCTCCTGGGCGATCAGCCGCTCCAGGACCCGGCGCGACTGCACGCCGCCGGCGTCGATATTGAGCTTGAGCAGGTTGCGCTGGGGCTGGGCGAGAAGGTTCTGCTGCTGGCGCTCAAGCATCTCCAGGTCCTCGCTGAAGATCTTGCCCTGGCCTTCGCGGATGCTCTCGGTGAGCGCCTGGTCCTGGGGGTTGAAGTTGCGCGCCATGCCCCAGAAGTACCAGATCGAGGTGTCGCTTTCGGGGGTGATGAAATCCACCACGATGCTCGACGCCTTGTACTGCGCAGGGGCGTCGTAGCCACCGTGGCCGGCATGGGCCACGCCGACTTCGATCAGCACATGGCTGGGCGGGCTGAAGCGGCAGATCTGCCAGCGGTCCACCGGCACGTCGTCGGCCAGCTGGTTGCCGCGCAGGGCCATGCGCCAGAACGGCGGCGGCATGACGTTGTGCATGTGCCGGGCGGTGACCACCTGATCGCCGTCTACCGTGGTCTGCGGTGGCGCCTCGTCGATTTCCTTCTGGCCGATGCTGGAGGCATGCACGTAGGTTTCGTGGGTCAGGTCCATCAGGTTGTCGATCATCAGCCGGTAGTCGCACTGGATGTGGAACAACCCGCCGCCATAGGCCCATTGATCGTTGTCGGCCCATTCCAGGTGATGGATCAGCGCCGGGTCGGCCAGGGCCTGGTCGCCGGGCCAGACCCAGATGAAACCGTAGCGCTCCACCGCGGCGAAGGTCTTGTTGCAGGGGAAGCCGCGCACCCGCTGGCCGGGCATTTCCACGGTCTTGCCGTCGCAGCCCATCACCAGGCCGTGATAACCGCATACCAGGTTGCCGTTCTCGACATAGCCCAGGGACAGCGGCGCGCCGCGATGGGGGCAGAAATCCTCGACGGCGGCTACCCGACCTTCATGGGCGCGGTAGAACACCATGTGTTCGCCGCAGATCTGCCGGCCCAGGGGCTTGCCCTGCAATTCATCGGGGGTGCAGGCAACGTACCAGGCATTCTTGGGGTACATGACGTCTCTCCAGGCGTTTGTTGTTTTTATTTAATGGATCCATTAAATGGTTGGCGCTCTGGGGGTGTCAAACAAATATGCTGATTTAGTGTTCGATAATCGGCTGCTATAGGGGGTTTGGATCCAGTGAAGGGGTTTATGGATCCATTGTTCGCGCGTCAAGGCGCAGCGCGCCGAAGGGCCGGTGGGCAGTTGCGGGACGAGGCTGGTGGGCAGGCCGCAGCGCCAGGGGGGATCTGGCGGCTGCGGTGTCTGGGACGAAGTGGGGGGGAGAATCAGCGCCGTTGCAGGCTGTCCTGCAGGCGCTGGATGCCGTCTTCCAGCAAGGCCCGCGGGCAGCCGAAATTCAGGCGCACGAACTGCCCGCAGTCGTCTCCGAATTCCAGGCCGGCGCTGAGGCCGACCTTGGCTTGCTCGAGGAAGAAGGCGTGGGGGGCGTCGAGGCCCAGGGCGCTGCAGTCGAGCCAGGCCAGGTAGGTGCCCTGGGGCGCGTGCATGCGGATGCCGGGCAAGCGGGTCTGCACGGCGTGCAGCAGATAGTCGCGGTTGGCCTGCAGGTAGCCCAGCAGGGCCTGGAGCCAGGGGCCGCCGTGGGTCAGGGCGGCCAGGGTGGCTTCCAGGCCCAGGGGGCTGACGCTGTCCACCATGCCGGCGCGGGCATTGTTGAAGGCCAGGCGGGTGGCAGGGTCCTGGATGATGGCGAAGCAGGTCTTCATCCCGGCGATGTTGTAGGCCTTGCTGGCCGACATCAGGGTGATGGTACGCCGGGCGATTTCCGGGCTCAGGGAGGCGGTGGGGATGTGCCGGCGGCCGTCGAAGCACAACTCGGCATGGATCTCGTCGGAAATGATCAACGCGCCCTGGTCCAGGCAGGCAGTGGCCACCGCCAGCAGTTCGTCCCGGGGGAAGACCTTGCCCAGGGGGTTGTGCGGGTTGCTCAGGAGCATCGCGCCGGCGCCTTGCAAGGCCTGGCGCAGGGCGTCCATGGGGGTGTCGTAGGTGCCGTCGACGGTGAGCTGGAACGGCACTTCGACCTTGTCCAGGCCCCAGTTGCCCGGGGCCAGGCGCAGGGGGCGATAGTTGGGGGTTTGCAGCACCACCTTCTGCTGCGGCTGGACGAAGGCGTGCAGGGCCATGTTGAACCCGGGCTCGACCCCGGGGAGGAAAATCAGCTCGTCGGGCCTGACGCGCCAGGCGTATTTGTCCCACAGGTCGGCGACCACCGCCTCGCGCAATTCGTCCCGGGCCACGCTATAGCCCAGCAGCGGGTGCTCCAGACGCTGGCGCAGGGCCTGGAGGATGCCATCGGCCACGGCGAAATCCATGTCCGCCACCCACATCGGCAGGACATCCTCGGGGTAGCGGCTCCATTTGGTGCTGCCGGTGCCATGACGGGGGTGCAGGGTATCGAAATCGAAGCTCATGAACGGATCTCGTCGGGTCGCGGGGGAGAAAGGAACTGATTCTAGCCTCACCTGGCGCTGACCGGCAGGCGCTCTTGGGCGGGCTCGCAGGCCAGTGGCCGGATGTTGACGGGCAGCGAGTGGAATACTGAAGTTTTCCAATGTGTTGCCTGCCATTGAGTTAGTTGCTTGTTTAATTTGTGAAGTTATTTTTTCGTTAATATCCAGTCAATGATCTTTATTGTTTTTTGTAGTTTGTTTGTGATTATTTTTTGTTTTGTCTTTTAAGAACTGTCTTAGGTCGAGTTTTTGTTTGTTGCTATATCGTGTGTTGGTTGTTGGGTTTTAATTTGATGTCTCAACTCAATGAGCAGGCAAGTAAAACAATCAGCAAGGAGCATGAAAATGATGGTTGAGAATGGAATTCGCTATTGTGATTACTCGGTCCCGCATCTGGTGGATGAAACGCTTAGAGAAGGCATTGAACGTACTGCCTTTCCGATCACGGTAGAGGCCAAGGTCGCAATCCTCAAATCCATGGTGGCGGCAGGCTTGAGGGATTTCGTGGTGGGTTGCGGCCCTGAGGAACCCCTGGTCTGGGACCGTCTGCATTTGGCTCGGGACGCCGGTGAACTGCCGGCCGACACCCGGGCCACCTTCATTATTCTGCTCAACTGCTGGGAAACCGCTTTCGACTATTTCAAGGCTCGGGAAGCCCATCGCCAGTGGATCGCCGATACCGTGTTCAGCTTCGGCATGATCACCTATCGGCAGAGCACCGGGGAGTTCGAACGGGCCATCGAGGCCTTTCGCAGTATCGGCGCGGTCAGGTTCAAGGCCAGTGTGCTCAACAACTTCCGTGATGGGGTGTCGAACCGCAGTTATCAGGAAATCTGCCGGCAGATTGACTGGGCTGCCGGCCTGGGAGTGGAGATCATCAGGATTAACGATTCCGTGGGCTCATTGCAGCCTCACGTGACCCAATGGCTGTGTTCCAGGCTGGTGAAGGATTTCCCTCAACTGGTGTTCTGCCTGCATGCTCACAATGACAACGGGCTGGCGCTGGCCAATACCATGCAGGCCATTCATTCGGGCTTTCAGATGGTTGAAGGGTCATTGGCCGGCTTTGGCAATCGCTCCGGTATTGCCCCACTGGAACAAGTTGTGAAGTTGTGCCAGGCCAACAATATAAAACTGGGCTCCCTGGAACTTGATCTGCCGGGCCTGATCAGCGCCGCTCATCAGTGTGAAGAGGCGTTTTTGCAATTACCCAGTGTCTATCGTGCGGTGAGTGGCAAATTTGAAACGCTTTCCAACTACGGCGTCCTGAATATTCCGGACTTTCTCGAAACCAATGATGAGAAGGGCTATTTCGTCAACTATGTCGGCCTGCATCCGCAGACTATACGGCAGGCTCTGGAGAACTATTCTTCGGCCGGGCTGGATGTAGGGGCTATTGCCGACCAGGAGCTGTGGGCCATAGTGGACAGCCTGAAAAACCAGATGCAGGCGTCGATACCCCATATCGAGTCCCAGTACCGGCAGGTGATGGGCGGGGTAATGGACTTCTATCGCGCGTCCACCTACACCCCTCGCCAGCTGGCGGTGTATGCCGAGCAGCGCATTTTCCGCAGGCGTGCGGCCCATGGATAAGGTCTTTACGGTGGTGATACCGCTGTTTGCCATGATCTTCGCCGGCTACTGGATAGTGCGGATCGGGGTGATCGCCAAGGACACGGTGAACGGCCTGGTGGGGGTGGTGTTCTGGCTGTTCCTGCCGTGCTTCATCTTCATCAAGACCCTGGGCACCCGAGACCACGGCGAGCTGGACTGGAGCCTGCTGAGCGCCTACTACTTGGCCTGCCTGGTGACCTTCATCATCGCCGTCGTCGGTGGCCGGCTGATCTGGGGCGGCAACGCCAGGGTGGCGGGCCTGCGGGGGCTGTCCTCGATCTCGGGGGTGGTGGGGTACATGGGCCTGCCGCTGATGGTCATGGCCTTTGGTGACGCAGCGGCGCTGCCGACCCTGATGATTACCATGGCCGACAACCTGGTGATCCTGGCAGGCGGGGCGTTGCTCATGGAACTCACTGCCCAGCAGGAGGTTCAGGCCCGGCCGGATCTGGCCCGTGTATTGCTCACCACCCTGCGCTCGATCGTCAGTAACCCGCTGATCCTGGCGGTGGCGCTTGCGGGTTTGTTCATCCTGCTGGAGTGGCAGTTGCCCGGCCCGTTGCAGATCTTTGCCACGCAGATGACCAACGCCACCGGGCCGCTGGCCCTGGTAGCCCTGGGTGCGGCCTTCGCGGTGCACCGCAACCACAACCTGATCCAGGGGGATTCCCTGGCCCTGGCGCTGTTGAAGGTGGTGCTGCTGCCGGTGCTGGTGTTCGTTTCGGCCCGTTATGTGTTCGACCTCAGCGACTTCCTGATCAAAATCGCAGTGATCATGGGGGCGCTGCCGGTGGCGGTGAACGTCTTCATCCTGGCCTCGCGCTACAAGACCTACGAAATCGAGGTGTCCAGCAGCATGCTGCTCTCGGCGGTGCTGGGCATCGGGGTAATCTCGGGATTGCTGGTGCTGCTGGACTGAAGCCCTGATCGACCAAGGTACCCCCGCAGGCGTGATATGCCTGCGGGGTGTTTTGCGTTATGCCGGCCGGCCCGGTTGCGGCTTTTTTACCCCGGCTGTCCTCTAGGCAGCTTTTCCCTTGCCTGTGCCTCACAAAAACCTCGTTTCGCAACGCCCCGGGTTATGGAAACAATGAACCCCTGCATCCGCCTGCCCGACTGCCACGGGCGCTCCTGCGGTGCACTGCCGATCGATTTGTTCTTCCTACAAAAACAACAGGGAGCAAGCGATGAACTGCCATTCGCGCATGACCACGGCCGGTTGCTCCGGACGGGTCGCCACTACACCAAACGATCAGGGCCGCAGAGCCCGCAACGGTGATGATCCGGCTACGCGGCCTGCGCCGCGCGAGCCCTTGCGCCGCTGACCAAGACTCGTAGTGCCTGGTGCTGTACCGCCCGTTGCATACGGTCGCTTCCAGGCTCTTGTTGTGCGGGTTCGTGCGGGCGAGCCGGCTTTCTTGAGGATGGGTTTCATGTCCAACACCTTGCGTTGCGGCGTTGCGTTGTCGTGGGTCTTGCTGTGCACCGGGGCTTACGCCCAGCCGCAGAACCTCACGGTCATTTCCTTTGGCGGAGCCACCAAACAGGCTCAGGAGCAGGCCTACTTCCAGCCATTCAACCAGAGCGGGGCGGCCCGGGTAGTGGCCGGCGAATACAATGGCGAGCTGTCGAAGATCAAGGCCATGGTCGATGTCGGCAAGACCAGCTGGGATGTGGTCGAAGTGGAGAGCCCGGAGCTGCTGCGTGGCTGTGACGAGGGCCTGTTCGAACCCCTGGACCTGGCCCGTTTCGGGGACCCGGCGCAGTACGTGCCCGGCACGTTGACCGAATGCGGGGTCGCCACTTATGTGTGGTCGATGGTCATGGCCTTTGCCCCGCAGAAGCTGGCGAAGGCGCCGCAGTCCTGGGCGGATTTCTGGAACCTCAAGGACTTCCCCGGCAAGCGCGGCTTGCGCAAGAGCGCCAAGTACACCCTGGAAATTGCCTTGCTGGCCGACGGTGTGGCGCCTGCCCAGTTGTATCAGGTGCTCAACACCCCTGAGGGCGTGACCCGGGCCTTTGCCAAGCTCGACCAGATCAAGCCCTACATCCAGTGGTGGGAAGCCGGGGCTCAGCCGCCGCAGTGGCTGGTGGCCGGTGACGTGGTGATGAGCGCAGCCTACAACGGGCGCATTGCCATGGCCCAGAAGGAGGGCATGCAGCTGAGTATCCTCTGGCCCCAGAGCCTGTACGACCCGGAGTACTGGGCGGTGGTCAAGGGCTCGCCGAACAAGGCCCTGGCCGAAGCCTTCATTCTGTTCGCCAGCCAGCCCCAGGCGCAGAAAGTGTTCTCTGAAAACATCCCCTACGGGCCGGTGCATCGTCAGGCGCTGCCGTTGCTGCCTGAGGCGGTGCAGCGGCAACTGCCGACCTTCGAGGCCAATTTGAAGGGCGCCAGGGCGGTGGATGCGGGGTTCTGGGTCGATCATGGCGAGGAGTTGGAGCAGCGTTTCAACGCCTGGGCCGCCCGCTGATGGAAAGGCCGTAGGAGCGAGCTTGCTCGCG
>NZ_VYKE01000101.1:0-20608 GCF_032424515.1 Pseudomonas sp. JV245A | reverse complement strand
CCAGGCCACCCTGGACGGCCGCGTCCCCGATGCCGCCAGCGCCCGTGGCCTGGATGACGAACAGTTGATAGAGCGCCTGATCCAGCTGCCCGGCATTGGCCGCTGGACCGTGGAGATGCTGCTGATCTACAGCCTTGAGCGCGAGGACATACTGCCCGTGGATGACTTTGGCGTGCGCGAAGGTTATCGCCGCCTCAAGGGCCTGGAACAACCGCCCAGCCCCCGGCAACTGCGCCAGATCGGCCAGGCCTGGAGCCCCTGGCGCACCACTGCTGCCTGGTACCTGTGGCGCGTGCCGACGGCCTGAACGCCGCGCACTTGACCCGGTGCGGACTGGCCGCTGCGCGGTTCGCCGGCAAGCCGGCTCCTACGGGGATATGCCCGCCTGTAGGAGCTGGCTTGCCAGCGATGGGGGCGCTACATGCCCAGCCAGTTGGGCAAGGCCAGGGAGATCAGCGGCACGTAGGTCACCAGGATCAGGAACAGCAGCAGGATCATCAGCCACGGCATCGCCGCGCGGATGGTCTGGCCCAGGGTCAGGCCGGTCACCGCCGAGGTCACGAACAGGTTCAGGCCCACCGGCGGGTGCACCAGGCCGATCTCCATGTTGACCACCATGACGATGCCCAGGTGAATCGGGTCGATCCCCAGTTTCATGGCAATCGGGAAGAAGATCGGCGCCAGGATCAGCACGATCGCCGAGGGCTCCATGAAGCTGCCCGCCACCAGCAGCACCACGTTGACCATCAGCAGGAAACCGATCGGCGTCAGGCCTTCGGAAATCACCCAGGCGGTGATTTCCTGGGGGATCTGTTCGGTGGTCAGCACATGGGCGAAGAGCATGGCGTTGGCGATGATGAACATCAGCATGATCGACAGCCGGCCCGACTCCAGCAGCACCTTGGGGCAGTCCCGCAGCTTCATGTCGCGGTACACGAACAGGGCGACGAAGGCCGAGTACACCGCCGCCACCGCCGCCGCCTCAGTGGGCGTGAACATGCCGCTGTAGATGCCGCCAAGGATGATCACCAGCAACAACAGGCCCCAGAACGCCCGGCGCGCAGCACTCAGCCACTGGCCAAAGGTGGCCCGTGGCTGGGCCGGCAGCTTTTTCACCCGGGCCACGATGTAGATCGCCACCATCAGCAGCAGGCCCAGCAGCAGCCCGGGAATCACCCCGGCCATGAACAGCTTGCCCACCGATGTCTCGGTGGCGGCCGAGTACACCACCATGACGATCGAGGGTGGAATCAGGATGCCCAGGGTCCCGGCGTTGCAGATGATCCCGGCGCCGAATTCCTTGGGATAGCCGGAGCGCACCATCCCCGCCACGGCAATCGAGCCCACCGCCGCCACCGTGGCCGGCGACGAGCCTGACAGTGCGGCGAACAGCATGCAGGCCAGCACCGCGGCAATCGCCAGGCCGCCGCGGATGTGGCCGACGCAGGCGTTGGCGAAGTCGATCAGGCGCTGGGCCACGCCGCCGGTGGTCATGAAGGCCCCGGACAAGAGGAAGAACGGAATCGCCAGGAAGGTGTAGGCGTCGGAGGTCTCGAACAGCTTGATCGCCAGGGAGCTCAGGGAGTCCTGGCTGAACATCAGGATCGACACCGCCCCCGACAGGCCCAGGGCAATGGCGATGGGCACGCCGAGGAACATGAACACGAACAGCAGCAGAAACAGACAGAGCACGGCCATCAGTGACGCTCCTCATGGCTGCCCGCCAGCTTGCTGGCCTCGCCCGCCTCGTCGGCCAGGCCCAGGCCGAACTGCCGTCGGGTGAAGATGCGGTAGAAAATTTCCAGGTAGCGGATCAGCACCAGGGCGAAGCCGATGGGCACGATCACCACGATATGGCTGACCTGGATGCCGAAGCGGTCCAGGTCTTCGGCGCCGATATGGGCGGCCATGATCGCGCTCAGCCACTTGAAGCTGGCGACCATGAACAGCCCGGCGTACACCAGGCAGCACAGGCAGGCGAGCAACGCCAGGTAGCGCTGCACCGGGCGCGGGGTCAGGCGCACCAGAGCGTCCACCCCCAGGTGCCCGGCGGTGCGCACGCCATAGGAGATGCCGAAGAAGATCAGCCAGCCGAACATCGCCTTGGTCAGGGCCACGCTCCAGGTCATGTCCTGGGCCAGGCCCATGGTGGCGTCGCCCAGAGCGTTGAAGAAGGCGCTGCTGGCGGCCCATTTGTCGGCCAGGGCGAAGAACAGGGTGTAGATGTTGTTGAGCATCACGTAGACGAAGGTCACCAGGGTCATGGTCGCCAGCAGCAGGGCAATCAGGCCCTCCTCCAGGTGCTCCCAGATACGTCTCAGGGACTGCATAGAGATACCTCGCGAAACGGGCAGTGGCCGTCCGCCGCGGACGGCCGGGAGGGCGTATCAGTGGCGCTGGTTGGCGGCGTCGGCGGCCTTGATCAGGTCGGCGCCGATCTCGTCCTCGAACTTGCTCCACACCGGGCGCATGGTGTCGCGCCAGGCCTGGCGCTGCTCGGGGGTCAGTTCGATGATTTCGCTGGTCCTGGCCTCGACGATCTTCTGCCTGGCGCGCTGGTTCAGGGCCTCGGCCTGTTTGTTCACCTCCACCGAGACCTCGGCCATGATGGCTTCCAGCTCGCCGCGCACGTCGGCCGGCAGGCCGTTCCAGAAGCTCGCGTTGGTGATCACCATGTAGTCGATCAGGCCGTGGTTGGACTCGGTGAAGTACTTCTGCACCTCGTTGACCTTCTGGCTTTCATAGTTCGACCAGGTGTTCTCGGTGCCGTTGACGGTGCCGGTCTGCAGGCCCTGGTAGACCTCGGCGAAACTCATCTTGCGCGGGTTGGCGCGCATCGCCTTGAACTGCTCTTCGAGCACGCTGGAGGCCTGCACGCGAAACTTCAGGCCACGGGCGTCCTTGGGTTCGTGCAGGGGCTTGTTGGCCGACAACTGCTTCAGGCCGTTGTGCCAGTAGGCCAGGCCGAGAATGCCCTTGCCCTGCATCGAGGTCAGCAACTGCTTGCCTTCGGCGGCCTGGAAGCGGTCCACCGCCGCCAGGTCGTCGAACAGGAACGGCAGGTCGTAGATCTGGATCTTTTTCGTGTACTGCTCGAATTTGGCCAGCGACGGCGCCAGCATCTGCACATCCCCCAGCAGCAGCGCCTCCATTTCCTTGCCATCGCCGAACAGCGACGAGTTGGGGTAGACCTCGACCTTGACCCGCCCCGGCAGGCGCTCCTCGGCGAGCTTCTTGAACAGCAGCGCGCCCTGGCCCTTGGGGGTGTTCTCGGCCACTACGTGGGCGAACTTGATGACGATCGGGTTGCCGGTGGATTCGGCGGCCTGGGCCACCCCGGCAGCGAGCAATGCGGCGGCACAGAACAGCGCTCTTGAGAGCTTGAACATGGACTTCACCTTTTTATTGTTGTGATTGAGGGAAGAGTGCCTAAGGCATGGCGTATAGAGAATTTCGAATTTTTGATACCCGCGTTCACCCCCGCCGAACGCTCCGCTCCATGTAGGAACCGGCTTGCCGGCGAAAGGGCCCCCGAGCCCTGCGCCGCCCCCGCCAGCGCCTGCAAGGGGCAATTGAACCGCGGGCGCGTAACCCCTAAAGTCACGCCTCCCGATATCACTCTGAGATCGTCGATGACCGCCCTTCGCTTGACCACCCTGCATACCACCCAAGCGGTGCTGGACGCCTTCCGTGACAGCGACGTACCCGCCCAGGTGCTGCTGGAGGGCAGCGGCATCCAGCTGGCGGACCTGGAGCTGCCCAACAGCCTGATCAATATCAGCCAGGAAATGCGCGTGTTCAGCAACGCCGTGCAGTTTCGCCAGGACCTGGGGCTGGTGCTGGGGCGCAACCTGCACATTTCCGCCTACGGCATGTTCGGCCTGACCCTGCTGACCAGCGCCACTCTGCGCGAAGGCTGGTCCCTGGCGCTGCGCTACCCCTTGCTGCTGGGCACCTTCTTCCGCCTCGACCTTGAGGTCCGCGACGGCCTGGCCTGGCTCACCGCCGACCAGTACAGCGAAAGCGAACTTGAGGTGTTCAACACCGATTTCTGCATGTCGTCCTACCGGGTCACCTGCCAGGACCTGCTGGGTTGCTCCCTGCCCCTGCGCCAGGTGCAACTGATGCATGGCCCCCAGCCCTATATGGACAGCTACGAGCAGGCCTTCAATTGCCCGGTGCAGTTCAATGCCGGGCGCAATGCCATCGGCTTCGACCTGGAGTGGCTGGACCGGCGCCTGCCTCTGGCGGACCTGGTGACCCAGAACGACATGCTGCAACGCTGCATCCGCCTCAACGAGGAGCTCAGCGCGCGGCCGACCTGGATCGACCAGGTGCGGCGCATCCTCAATGAACAGCTGCACGCGGTGCCGGATTTCGACAGCCTGGCGCGCCAGGTGCACTGCTCCCCCAGCACCCTGCGCCGGCGCCTGCGGGCCCAGGACACCAGCTATCAGCAGTTGCTGGACGAGTTGCGCTACGCCCGCGCCCAGCAGTTGCTGGGCCAGCACAGCCTGCCCATCTACCGCATCGCCGAAGCCCTGGGCTTCAAGGAAACCGCAAGTTTCCGCCACGCCTTCCAACGCTGGAGCGGCGTCGCTCCCGGGCGCTTCCGGCAGCTGGCCGGCCAGCTCGGGCCGCTCTCGGACTGCGCTGAAGATTGACGCTAAATATCCCCTATTGACCGTTCCCAACATTCTCTCAGGGACCTATCCGGCCAAGAATGACCGCATCGGAAGGTTCCGCTCATTTCAGACATGGAGTTGTCGCATGAAATCGCTGCATACCGCCCTCACCCGCCTGGCCCTGAGCTGCTCCTTGAGCGCCCTGGCCCTGACCGCCTCCTTCACCGCCCAGGCCGCCCCCGAGCGCACGGTGAACATCTTCAACTGGTCGGAGTACATCGCTCCCAACACCATCAAGGATTTCCAGGCCCAGAGCGGGATCAAGGTCAAGTACGACATCTTCGAAAGCAACGAAGTGCTCGAAGCCAAGCTGCTGACCGGCAATAGCGGCTATGACGTGGTGGTGCCCTCCAGCGGTTTCGTCAGCAAGCAGATCAGCGCCGGCGCCTTCCAGCCCCTGGACCGCGGGCAGTTGCCGAACTGGAAGAACCTCGACCCGGCCGTGATGAAGCTGCTGGAGCAGAGCGACCCGGGCAACCGCTACGTGATTCCCTACATGTGGGGCACCAACCTGATCGGCTACAACCGCGACAAGGTCCAGGAGCTGCTGGGCAGCGACGCGCCGGTCAACAGCTGGGACCTGGTGTTCAAGGAAGAGAACCTGAAGAAGCTCAGCCAGTGCGGCGTGACCTTCCTCGACTCGCCCACCGAAATGCTGCCCCTGGCCCTGCACTACCTGGGCCTGGACCCCAACAGCCAGAACCCCGAGGACTACCGCAAGGCCGAGGCCATGCTGCTCAAGCTGCGTCCCTACGTGCGCTACTTCCATAGCGCCAAGTGGATGGGCGATATCGCCAACGGCAACATCTGCGTGGCCGTGGGCTACTCCGGCGGCTTCCTGCAGGCGGCCAACCGCGCCAACGAAGCCAAGAACGGCGTGCACATCGAAATGCGCATTCCCAAGGAAGGCACCCTGGTGTGGATCGACACCGTGGCCATCCCCGCCGGCGCCAAGCACGTGGACACCGCCCACGCCTTCCTCAATTACCTGATGGAACCCAAGGTCATTGCCTCCATCAGCAACTACGTCGGCTACCCCAACGGCGTGACCGATTCCAAGCCGTTCATCCAGCAGTCGCTGCTGGACAACCCGGACCTGTTCCCCAGCGCCGAGACCATGACCCGCCTCTACCCCCTGGCACCGCTGCCGGCCAAGGCCGAGCGCACCCGGACCCGGACCTGGGTCAAGGTCACCAGTGGCCGCTGAGTCATTCACTGCGAAGGCCCGCCAGGACGCCGCCAACGGCGTCCATGCCGCCTTTCCACGCCGTGGCGCAGCCCGCGCCCGGCGTGCTTGAACAAAGAGCCGAATATGCCGTTGCCCACTTCCAGCCAAGCGGCCCTGCCGCACCTGTCGATCGAGGCGCTGCTGCAGGGTTTCGCCACCTTGCAGTTCACCCCGGTGGACGTGCTGCAGGCCGTGCTGGCGCAGATCGAGCGCCACGAGCCACAGCTCAACGCCCTCTGCGAACGCCAGGACCCGGCCTCGCTGCGCGCTGCCCAGGCGTCCACCGCGCGCTGGGCCGCCGGGCAACCCATGGGCCGGCTGGATGGCATTCCGATCCTGGTCAAGGACAACAACGACGTACAGGGCTGGCAGACCCGCAGTGGTTCCCGAGCCCTGGCCAACCGCCCGGCCATGACCCGGGACTCCAGCCTGGTGGCACGCCTGCGTGAAGCCGGGGCGATCTTCATCGCCAAGACCACCCTGCCGGAACTGGGCAGCACGCCCCTGACCGACAGCCCGTTGACCGGCATCACCCGCAACCCGTGGAACCTGGCCCTGCATGCCGGTGGCAGCAGTGGCGGCAGTACTGCGGGGGTCGCAGCCGGTTATGCCCCGGCCGCGACAGGCAACGATGCCGCCGGTTCGATCCGTACCCCGTCGAGCTTTTGCGGCGTGGTCGGGTTCAAGCCCAGCCATGGCCTGGTGTCCGCCTGCCCGAGCATCGACCCGGGCGGCATGGCCGCCGAAGGCCCGATTGCCCGCCACGTGCGCGACATTGCCCTGTTGATGGAGCTCATGGCCGTGCACGAGCCCGGCGAGCCCTTTGCCTGGCCCCATGGGCCCAGGGATTTCCTCAGTTCCATCGAGGACGGCGTCGCCGGCCTGCGCATCGCCTTCAGCGCCGACCTGGGCTACGCCGCCCATGTCGACCCGCAGATCGCCGCAGCCTGCCTGAACGCTGCCAGGCTGTTGCAGGAAGCCGGCGCCACCCTGGTCCTGGCCTCGCCGGACATCGGCAACCCGGCGCCGAACTACCTGCGGGCCTGGCCGGTGGAAGTGGCCTGCGCCGTGGCCCAGGAAATACCCGCCGAGGACCGCCATCTGGTGGGGGACTTTCTCCAGCAGGCCCAGGTCCGCGCGCGCCAGCTCAATGCCCTGGACTACGCCTGTGCGGTGCAAGAGCGCCATCAGGTGGCGCACAAGCTTCACGCTTTCCTGGGTGAGTACGACCTGCTGCTGACCCCTGCCGCGGTGGTCGAACCCTTCGCCGTGGAACGCCTGCTGCCGCCGGACTGGCCGGAACAGATCAGCGCCATGTGGCAGCCCACCACCTTCCCGTTCAATTTCAGCCGCCAGCCAGCGTTGAGCCTGCCTTGCGCCCTGAGCGAGGCGGGCCTGCCCATCGGCCTGCAGATCGTCGCCCGCTTCGGCCGCGACGCCCTGGTACTGAGGGCCGCACGGGCCCTGGAAAAACGGCTGCCCGAGGGGGTGTTCCGCCACCCCGCCGGGCTGCACGACGCCCCCCAGGCGTCACCCGCAAACCGCTAGACCCGCACAGAACACAATGCCGACGCCGGCCACGGCGAAGGCTCACGGACAAGGAGGTGGACCATGGATTCTTCAAGCAGTTGGTATCAAGACACCCAATTCGACCACGACATCTACGTGATGATCATTCGTGAACCGAGCTCTCCCAGCCTTGATCCCCATCAGTCCGGTTCCAGCTACAGCTACGTCGGCCGCCTCACCGGCCACGGCCAGCACCCGTGCTTTTCCGTGCACTTCGCCTGCCCGCCCTACGGCAATGACTACGCCAGCACTGAAGCCGCGCTGCAGGCCGGCCTGGCCCATGGCCGGGCGCTGATCGAGCACTGGCGCACCCGTGGGCGCAAGCCACCGGCACGCACCGCCGAAGTGGCGCTGTCCAGCTACAGCAACTGACGCACCAAGGCCCGCTGGCAGGAGGGCAGCGGCTGTCGTAGGCTGCCCTGCCGCCCGTCCATGCACCATCACCTGGAGTGTCGATCCATGCCCTATATCAACCTGCAGATCACCAAGGGCGCCACGCGCCAGCAGAAGGCCCAACTGGTAAAGGAATTCACCGAATCCCTGGTGCGGGTACTGGGCAAGAAGCCCGAGCATACCCACATCGTGATCCAGGAAATCGACGGCAGCGATTGGGGGTTTGCCGGCGAGCTCAGCGACGACGACCAGGCCTGAGCCGCTGCTGGGCGCGGGTATCACGAGCTCAGTCGCGCGCCAGTGAGTTCAGGTAATCCGTGGCCTGGCGGTACTTCTCCAGGCGCCGCAGGTCTTCGGCACCCGGTTCGGGGATGCGCGACAGGTCGCTGTTTTCCGCCAGATCCGCCAGCTTCACTTGCCGCGCCAGGGGGTTCGCGCCTGCGCGGCGAATGAACGCCGGGTAGTCCTCGCCTGCAACCTTGGTCAGCGCCAGCAGCGCCGCCAGCACCTCTTCGCTGAAGCCCTCGCCCCGCAACTGCTCCGGGGTGATGGGGCAGTCTTCCAGGACATCGTGCAGCACCGCGACAATCCGCGCCTCGGGGTGTGTCAGGCGCAGCATCACGCGCAAGGGATGCAGGATGTAGGGCGCACCGCCCTTGTCGACTTGCCCGGCATGGGCCTGGGCGGCCAGCGCGATGGCCCGCTCCAGGCTGCTCATCGGACGCTACCGCAGGTGTATGGGGCTGAGCCGTGCATGGTGCCACCTCGATAAAAAGACCGCGCCATTCTACCTGCGCCGCGGCCCGGGCGCAGGCTCAGGCCATCGCCAGCAAGCGCTGGGCCCGCAGCAGCACCGGGGCATCGACCATCTGCCCATCCACCTGGTAGGCCCCGGCACCCTCGCGCCCGCCTTCCACCACCCGTTGGGCCCAGGCCAACTCCTCGGCGCTGGGCGCCAGGGCCTGGTGGATCACCGGCACCTGGGCCGGGTGGATGCACAGCGCACCGGCAAAGCCCATGGCGTAGGCGTGGCGGACCGAGGCGGCCAGGCCCTGGCTGTCGGCGATGCCGGGAAACACCCCGTCCAGCGGCGCCTGCAGCCCCGCCGCCCGGGAGTGCAGGATCAGCGCCAGCCGCGCCTGGTCCAGGGCGAACTGGGCCGCCGCCGAGCCGCTGCTGAGGTTGAGGTCCAGGGCCAGGTCCAGGCCGCCGAACGACAGGCGCTGGACCCCGGGGGCGCTGGCGATCTCGCCCAGCGCCAGCAAGCCCCGGGCACTTTCGATGATCGGCCAGACCAGGCGGCCGCTGGCGGCCACCCGCGCCACTTGGGCTGCGCTCTCGACTTTCGGCAGGAGAATGCCCACCACACCGGCATGGGCCTGGCAGAACGCCAGATCGGCCAGGTGCTGGGGGTGCTCGGGTGCGTTGATTCGTACCCAGGCCCGCACCTGGGGCTGCGCCAGCAGGAAGCGCCCCAGGTGCTCTCGCGCCTGCACCTTGAGGGGTTCCTCGACGGCGTCCTCGAAATCGACGATCACCGCATCGGCGCCACAGGCCAGGGCCTTGGCGAAACGCTCGGGGCGGCTGCCGGGGACGAACAGCGCGGAGCGGACAATGGGGTTGGACATGTTCGGATCCTTGTTATTGGAAGACCAATGGCGGCCAGGCTTGCTGCCCGGCCCCTACGGCAAGAGCCGGTGTTGCCCTGCCCTCTGCAGGAGCCGGCTTGCCGGCGAAGGCGATCTCGCGGCCTCTTCGCTGGCAAGCCGGCTCCTACGGGGAGGTTGGGGTTCAGATGACTCCGCGGGCCTGCAGTTGCTCGATGCCTTGCGGGCTCAGGCCCAGCTCGGCGAGTATCGCTGCGCTGTGCTGGCCCAGCGCCGGGACTGCGTCCATGCGCGGCGCATAGGCGCTGTTGCGCGCCGGTGGCAACAGCGCCGGCAGGCGGCCCGCCGGGCTGTCCACCTGGCGCCAGGCGTCCCGGGCCGCCAATTGCGGGTGCTGCCACACGCCCTGCATGTCGTTGACCCGGGCGTTGGCGATCTGCGCCTGCTCCAGCCGTTCGATCACCTGGGCGACGCTGAGCCGGGCAAAGCGCTCGACGATGATCTGGCGCAGCGCCTCGCGGTTGGCCGAACGCTTGAAGTTGGCGCCAAAGCGCTCGTCCGTGGCCAGTTCGGGCAGCTCCAGCACCTTGTCGCAGAAGGCCGCCCATTCCCGTTCGTTCTGCAGGCCGAGCATCACCGTACCGCCGTCACCCGCGGGAAACGGCCCGTAGGGGTAGATGGTGGAATGGGCCGCGCCGGCCCGCGGTGGCGGTTCGGCGCCTTCGAAGGCGTAGTACAGGGGGTAGCCCATCCACTCCACCAGGCTTTCCAGCATGCTGATGTCGATGCGGCTGCCCAGGCCGGTGCGCCCACGCAGCAGCAAGGCCGAAAGAATGCCGCTGTAGGCGTACATGCCGGCGGCAATGTCGGCGATCGAGCAACCGGCCTTGGCCATCTGCTCCGGTTCGGGGCCGCCGGTCACCGATACAAAGCCGCCTTCGCTCTGGATCAGCAGGTCGTAGGCCTTTTTCCGCTCATAGGGGCCGCCTTCGCCGTAGCCGGAAATATCGCAGACGATCAGCCGTGGAAAGCGCTCATGCAGCGCCTCGAACGACAGCCCCATGCGCGCCGCCGCCCCCGGTGCCAGGTTCTGCACCAGCACGTCGGCCCCGGCCAGCAGGCTGTCCAGCAGGCCCTCGGCTTCGGGCTGCTTGAGGTCCAGGCTCAGGCTTTCCTTGGAGCGGTTGGTCCACACGAAATGCGAGGCCAGGCCCTTGACCCGCTGGTCGTAGCCCCGGGCGAAATCGCCGCTGCCGGGGCGCTCGACCTTGATCACCCGGGCGCCCAGGTCCGCCAGCTGGCGGGTGCAGAACGGCGCGGCAATGGCGTGTTCCAGGCTGACCACGGTGATGCCGTCCAGGGGCCGTGGCTGTGCTGTGTTGTCAGTCATGTTCGGTCCTCGCCCTGTTCGATGTCGGGCATTCAGAGCAGTGAGTTGAGGTCGGCAGCGTCCCGCAGGGCCCAGACCCGGCGGATCAAGGCATTGCCCTGCTCCGGGGTGCGGGCGCCGGAGAACTGCAGCAGGCGCTGGAACTTGTCTTCCAGCTCGGCCCGGGACAGGCCATTGCCCGGGTCACCCTTGGGCTCATCGATGGCGCCGTGCAGGGTGCGACCGTCCACGCACTGCACCTCGACCCGGCCCAGCCAGCGCGCTGGATAGGCCGCATCGACTTCAGGGTCCAGCTGCATGCCGACCTTGTCGCGAACGGCGATCAGGCCGAGCACGGTGCCCATGGAGAACTTGGCCTGGTGCACGGTCTGCGGCACCTGGACCCGGCCCAGCACATCGATGGCGCCCTGGTGCACCCGGGTCAGCACCCGGGCAATCTGCCCGTGTTCCAGGCCTTCGCGCTGCATCACCTCAAGCAAGGCATCGGCGGCGGGATGGGTGTGGCGGCACGAGGCGTGGAACTTGAACGAGGTTTCCAGCAGAGCCCAGCGGCTGCCCAGGCGGGCACTGAGCAGTGCCGGTTCGGCATCCCGGGACATGCCGGCCGCCATGCCCTGCTCGCCTTCGAGGATATTGCGCGCGCCACTCAGGCCGTCCCGGGTCAGGTAGGCGGCCAGCAGGCCATCGGCGGCGGCCTTGGCGGTGTGCAATTGCTTGGAGTCGGCGGCGTCGCGCAAGAATTCCCAGAGCCCGGCGGCCTGGGTCCCGGCGCTGCCCAGCAGGTTGATGAACTGCTCGCTGTCGAATTCCATCAGCTTGCCCACCGCCACCGCAGCGGCCAGGGTGCCGACGGTGGCCGTGGTGTGAAAGATCCGGTAGTGGGAACGGCCCATGAATTCGCCGATGCGGATCCCTGCCTCATAACCGGCCACCGCCGCCAGCAGCAGCTCGCGGCCGGACTTGCCCAGGTCCTGGGCCGCCGCCAGCGCCGCCGGAAACACCACGGTGGCCGGGTGCAGCACGGAGCTGTTGTGCAGGTCGTCCTGCTCCACCAGGTGCGAGGAGGCGGCGTTGACCAGGGCGGCGAAATACGCCGAGCTGCCGGCCCCATTGACCAGGATGCGCGCCGGGCCACTGGCCGGCCCCATGTGCCGGGCATAGGCCTCGAACAAGGGGATCGGGTGCGCGCCCTGGGCCGCCAGGGCCGAGCCCAGCCAGTCGAGGAACAGCTCTTGGGTGCGCAGCAGGACGCTTTCCGGCAGGTCGGCGTAGCGCAGGCCGGCGAGGAACCCGGCCAGATCGTGGGTATGGCTCATGGGGGCTCCTTAGAAGCTGCGGGGCAGCTCCAGCAAATGCTCGGCGACGTAGGACAGGATCAGGTTGGTGGAGATCGGCGCCACCTGGTACAGCCGGGTCTCGCGGAATTTGCGCTCGACGTCGTACTCGCAGGCAAAGCCGAAGCCGCCGTGGGTCTGCAGGCAGGCGTTGGCCGCCTCCCAGGAAGCCTTGGCCGCCAGGTACTTGGCCATGTTGGCGCTGGCCCCGGCGTTGCCCCCGCTGTCGTATTCCTCGCAGGCGCGCCAGCGCATCAGATCGGCGGCCTCGATCTCGATATGGGCCTCGGCAATCGGGAACTGCACGCCCTGGTTCTGGCCGATGGGCCGGCCGAACACCACCCGGTCGCGGGCATAGGCGCTGGCCTTGTCGATGAACCAGCGGCCATCGCCGATGCATTCGGCGGCGATCAGCGTGCGCTCGGCGTTGAGGCCGTCGAGGATGTACTTGAAGCCTTTGCCCTCCTCGCCGATCAGGCTGTCGGCGGGCAGCTCCAGATTGTCGAAGAACAGCTCGTTGGTCTCGTGGTTGACCATGTTGGCAATGGGCTGCACGGTCAGGCCGTTGCCGATGGCCTGGCGCAGGTCCACCAGGAAGATCGACATGCCTTCGGACTTCTTGCGCACCTCGGCCAGTGGCGTGGTGCGGGCCAGCAGGATCATCAGGTCGGAATGCTGAATGCGCGAGATCCACACCTTCTGCCCGTTGATCACGTACTTGTCGCCGCGGCGGATGGCGGTGGTCTTGATCTTGGTGGTATCGGTGCCGGTGGTGGGCTCGGTGACGCCCATCGATTGCAGGCGCAGTTCGCCGCTGGCGAGCTTGGGCAGGTAGTAGCGCTTCTGCGCCTGGCTGCCATGGCGCAGCAGGGTGAACATGTTGTACATCTGCCCGTGCACGGTGCCGGAGTTGCCGCCGCAGCGGTTCACCTCTTCGAGGATCACCGAGGCTTCGGCCAGCCCCAGGCCGGAGCCGCCGTATTCGGCAGGGATCATCGCCGCCAGCCAGCCGGCCTCCGTCAGGGCCTTGACGAAGGCTTCCGGGAAGCCCTTGCGCTCATCGATGCCGCGCCAGTAGGCGGCGTCGAATTCGGCACACAGGGCACGCACGCCTTCACGGATGGCATTGAGTTCTTCAGTGTCATGGGGGGTCATCAATCGGCACTCCGCCTTTGCTTATTGTTGGAATTCAGTCGAACTGCACTTCGCCGCGCTGGGCCAGCCCGGAGCCGTCGCCGGCCCACAGTTCGGCGTGGCCAGGGGCGCTGATGCGCCCGCCGACCTCGAAAGGCTGCGGGGCAATCAAGGGCCGCAGGCCGCGGTAGGCGAAATGGCGCAGGCGCGCCTCGGGGTGGGCCCGGCAGAAGGCCCCCAGGCTCAGGGTGGCGATCAGCGGGCCGTGCACCACCAGCCCCGGGTAGCCCTCGGTGGCGGTGACGTAGGGATAGTCGTAGTGGATGCGATGGCCGTTGAAGGTCACCGCGCTGTAGCGAAACAGCAGGGTCGGCGTGGGCTCCACCGGCTCGTGCCAGTCGCCTTCGGGCAGCAGCTCGCCACTGCTCATTTTCGGCGGGGACGCTTCGCGGTAGACGATGTCCTGTTCTTCGCGCAGCGCCAGTTGGCCGTCCTGAAAATATTCGTGGCACAGGGTGACGAACAGCAGCTTGCCGGTGCGCCCGGCCTTTTCCTCGACCTGGAGGATGGTACTGGTGCAACTGGCCTCGGCGCCGGCCCGCAGCGGCCGGTGAAACGCCAGGCGGCCACCGGCCCACATGCGGTTGCGGTTGGCCGCCGGCGGCAGGAAACCGCCCCGCGCCGGATGCCCGTCGCCGCCCAGGGCCAAGGCCGGCTGTGGCTGCTGGAAGAAACACCAGTGCCACAACGGCGGCAGGGCCTCGCCCGGGGCCGGGGCGGGCTGGCCGAACGTGGCGCCGATGCGGGCCAGCAGGTTATGGCTGAGGTGGTCGTCGATCCGCTGGCTGCGGCCGATCCAGGCGCTGGGGTCGGTGGCACTCATGGTGGCAGGGTCCTGTGGCACGAAGGTGATGGCGGCCATCATGCAAGGGGCTGGCGCGTATGGAGAATTTGCATTTCTATAAACCGGCGTTCGTTTATGCTGAACGCCATTCGCCCCTACCCCTGCCTTCAGGAGCCCGGACATGCATTTCGATCTGGCGGACCTGCGCCTGTTTATCCATATTGCCGAATCCCCCAGCCTGACCCAGGGCGCGCGCCGCGCCTTCCTCTCGCCAGCGGCCGCCAGCGCGCGGATCAAGGCCCTGGAAGGCCAGCTCGAAACCCGCCTGCTGTACCGCGACAGCCGTGGCGTGGAAGTCACCCCCGCCGGCGAGCGGCTGCTGCAGCACGCGCGGCTGATCATGCGCCAGGTGGATTACCTGAAAAGCGAATTCACCCAGTACGGCGGTGATTCTTCCGGGCACATCCGCATCTTCGCCAACACCACGGCGGTCACCGAATTCTTGCCGGAAGTGCTGGCGAAATTTCTCTCGGTACGCCCGGGAGTCACGGTGGACCTGCAGGAACGCCTGTCCCGGGACATCGTTCGCGGTGTGCTGGACGGCACCAGCGACATGGGCATCATCGCCGGCCCGGTGGAAGCCAGCGGCCTGCAGGTGCTGCACTTCAGCACCGACCACCTGGTGCTGATGGTGCCCGTGGGCCACCCGCTGTCGGGGCAGGCGTCGGTGACCCTGGAACAGACCCTGGCCTACCAGCACATCGGCCTGCATGAAGGCAGCACCCTCTTGACCTTCCTGCGCGAGCATGTGGAGCGCCTGGGCAAGCAACTCTCGCTGCGCATCCAGGTGTCGAGCTTCGAAGCGATCTGCCGCATGGTGGAAGCCGGGGTCGGCATCGGCATCATTCCCGAGTCCGCGGCCTTGCGGCACAGCCGCACCATGCAGCTGGTGACGGTGATGCTGGATGAAAGCTGGGCCGTGCGCGAACGCAGCATCATCGTCCGCGAACTGGAGGCCCTGCCCGGCAGCGTGCGGGCGCTGATCGCGACGCTGATGCCGGCCAGCCAGGAACCTTCTATTGCGGGCAACCCTGGCTGATCCAGGCACTCAGTTCGTCGATCTGGGCCTGAGGCAGAAAGGGGCCGCCGGGGGGCATCTGGCCAAAATCCCCATCCGGCCCCCAGGGGGTGCCCGGGGTACCGCTCAGGGCATAAATCAGGTTGGAATGCGCGCCATCGCCTTTGACCAGGATAGGTACCGCCTGCCCTGTTTCCGGGTTTTGGATACCCGGCACATTACCGGTCACGAACGACTGGTAGGAGGTCTGCCAGAAGGCCCCGTGAGGCGCTCCGGAGATCGGCAGGTTGTTCTGCGCAACGAAGGCATCGAGCAGGTTCTGTACATCCTTGAAGGTGTTGAGTGCCATGACTATTTCCCTGTGCTAGATGGGGTGAACAATTGCAGATAACGCTGGCTGGCCGCTGCCGCCGACTCAGCCCCTGCCGTCTCGGGAGCCCGAACGTTGCCGCCTTTGAGGATGAAACTGAAATCGAAGCCGGCCACCTGGGCATTGCCATGGCAACCCATGCAGCCTCCCATGTTCACCCCATGCACAGCGGCGGAACCGGCGGATTGGGCGAACACGTTCGGAGGGGGTGGCGCACCTGCGGCCTGGAAGGAAGTCGGAGCACCGTTAGCAGCAATCCGGCCCCTGAATTGCTGCAGGGTATAGTCCGTTTCAACCATGATATTGGCCTGGTAGTACACCGCGGCAGAGTGGCTGGGATCGGTTTTCGATAGCTGCGTGGTGTCGAACGGCTGGGCCTGGACCGAGACCAGCTTGTAGTACTGCCAGGGCGAATTCTTGACATTCTTGGCCTGGCTATAGCTCTGGATAGCCTGATGCGCCGCCTGATTGACCTGAATCACGTCAGCCGCAATCGGCTCATAGCGCTGGTTGATGCAGATCGGGCCGCCCGCCGGAGTACCGCCTTTGGCAATCTCGCGCAGATACAGTTGCTTGCCGGGCTTGCAGAAGGCCCCCTGGGCCTTGACTTGAGGGTTGTTGGGGTCGTCCTGGTAACTCAGCCCGGGATTGGTGGGCATGGGGCCCGGCGCTGGATTGATGATGCGGCCGTTCTCATCCTCAAGCGGCTTGCCACTGGGCAGCAGGATGTTGTCGGCCTGTTCGAAGGTCGCGTAGATAAAACTCGGGGCCGTGGGGGTCTTCTGGATGATGTGCAACGCCACCATCGCCCATTGCGCCTCGAAATAGCAGGTGCCCTTGCCCGGTGGTTGCTCATAGAAGCGCACCGTCTGCCTGTGGAATCGCGAGGGGTCCTCGCCGGGGCCCAGCTGGCGCCAGGCGGACTTGACCTCAATGGTGCCGCTGGGAAAGTTGACCCGCGGCGCGCTGGGGAAAGTCGGAGGTGTCTGCTTGACCGCGTTGAAGAAGTTCCGCGCGGCTTGTGCCAGCGCGGGGTTGGCGTACCAGAACTGGTTGGCGGCGACGTAGGTGTATTGCACCTGATTGGCCTTGGCCAGGAAGCGCACCAGCTGGGGGTTGGAATTGCCTCCGGTGGGAGCAGCCGGAACAACACCGGCATACATCTGGTCGAGGCCGATCTGGGTGCTTTCGTCGAGGTTGATCCAGGCCGGCAGTTTGGGTGCGATCTGGCCAGAGCAGGCAGGCACGGTAAAACTGTAGTCATAGGTTGGCGCAGTGCCATAACCATAACTGGGATCGCCATCAGGCTTGTAGCCCGGGGGGCCGACGTTGGCACTGCCCTTGCCCGGAAAGATCTCAACCTTGCTTCGGTACGTATGCCACACCAGAGGCACGCCCTGGCTGCCGAAAGGCTGGCGGATATCGGGCACATCGCGCTGCCCGCCCAGGGCCGGCCAGTTGAGAGCGATGAACTCCTGCCAGGCGAAGGCCGCAGCCTGTGCCAACGTTGCCTGGGATGCCCCCCCGGGTATATCGGCGGGTACCTCGGGCGATACGGTTATCGACACCGGGGCGGCGTTCGAAACGCCGCCCAGAAGCGCCAGACCAACACTGATAGCAATGTAGGAAACCTGCCGCTGCAAACGATTCTTGTCTTGTTGATGCTCCATATCCTGACTCCTCCCTTGGCTGTTCGAGAGCGTAGATCAGCGCTCTCACGGCAACGCGCCAGGAAAAAGAACATTAGGCGCTAGCATTAATAGCCAAATGCCTGTACGCCAGCAGCGGTGGCGGCTTGAACGGCTCGTGACCGGTGATCGCCCTGGCCGGCAGCGCAAGCAGAGACATTGATGCCGATCAAGTGCCCGCCTCGCCAGCGGAGTAAACCTGAAGCCAATCAGGGCTGTGTGCGCAGCCCGCCCTTTGGCTCCGCGGAGACTTGACCATGCCCAGCACCGCTCTCGATACCCTCGCCCACCCGCCGTTCCCGGCGCAGCAAGGCCAATACTGGATCGACGCCCTGAACGACGGCAGCCATGTGCTGATCCGCCCGCTGCGGCCCCAGGACCGGGAGCGGGAAAAGGCCTTTATCGAAAACCTCTCCCCGGCCACCCGGCACCAGCGCTTTCTCGGTGAGATCAAGGAAGTGGGCGAGCAACTGCTCAATCAACTGATGGATGTCGGCACGCCGCAGCGGGTGGCTTATGTGGCCCTGGTCCACGACAACGGCGAACTGCGGGAAGTGGGTATCAGCCGCTACGCCCAGGTCGACGAGCAGCCCTCGCATTGCGAGTTCGCCGTGACCATCGCCGATGAGTGGCAAGGCAAGGGCCTCGGCGCGCTATTGATGCAGCACCTGATCGACGAAGCCCGCAACAACGGTTTCCAGCAGATGTACTCGGTGGATTCCGCCGCCAACTACAGCATGCGCCGCCTGGCAAAACAGCTGGGCATGCGCAGCGCCATCGACCCCGATGACGCCACCCAGGTGATCCACAGCCTGGCGCTGTAACGCCAGAGCGCTCCGCGCCTCGGCCCGAGGCGCGGCCGCATTGCCCGCAGAACCGCCCCGCCGCCGATACTGAAGTCAAGCCACAGCCGACAGGTGCTCGTAGAGAATTCCCGAGCCGACGATGATCAGCACCACCCCGCCCAGCACTTCGGCGCGCTGGCCCATCACCGTGCCAATGGCGCGGCCCAGCATCACTCCCAGGGTGACCATGGTCATGGTGGCCAGGCCGATGGCGCTGGCCGCGACCCAGATGTTGACGTTGACGAACGCCAGCCCCACCCCCACCGCCAGGGCATCGATGCTGGTGGCCAGGCCGGTCACCGCCAGCAGCCAGAAGCCGTGCTGGCGCGGTTTTTCTTCCTCGGCCTCAGCCTGCTGGCGGGTGCCGTTGTAGATCATGTGCAGGCCCAGCAACAGCAGCAGGCTGAAGGCGATCCAGTGGTCCCAGTTGGCCACCCATTGAGTCGCGGCCTGGCCGATGAACCAGCCCACCACCGGGGTGATGGCTTCAATGACGCCGAAGATCAGGCCGATGCGCAAAGCTTCCAGCAGGCGCGGCTTGAGCATGGCCGAACCCTTGCCCACCGCGGCGGCGAAGGCATCGGTGGACATGGCGAAGGCGAGAAAGATGATCGAGGCTGGGTTCACGTTGAGTCTTCCGGTCGGGCTTGAGTCCACGACATGCCCACGCGCCCGACTTCAGCGCAGGTATGTCGATGGTCTCACCAACCGAAACGGTGCCCGTACCACGGCAGGTTGCCGAGAATGTTGATACGGGCGCCACCGCAGGGCGCGGTGGCAGGTTACTCCCCAAAGAGGCGCGCAGCTTAGCCGGCCACATGTGAAAATTTCATCAGCACCGTGTCACGACAGCTGCTCGCACAGCGGCTAGCCTGTGCCATCCACCCGTTGATTCGTGGAGGTACCCCATGCAACTCCAGGGCTCCTGCCATTGCGGCGCCGTGCACTTCAGCCTGTCCAGCCGCCATCCCTATCCCTACCAGCGCTGCTACTGCTCGATCTGCCGCAAGACCCAGGGCGGTGGCGGCTACGCCATCAACCTGGGGGGCGATGCGGCCAGCCTCAAGGTACGTGGGCGCAAGCACATCGTCATCTACCATGCTCGGCTCAAGCCCGCCGGTGCCGCCCGGGCCCACAGCAGCAGCGCCGAACGGCACTTCTGCGGGCGCTGCGGCTCCGGGCTGTGGCTGTTCAGCCCGCAATGGCCGGAGCTGATCCACCCTTTTGCCTCGGCCATCGACACCCCGTTGCCGGTGCCGCCGCAACACACCCACCTGATGCTCGACTCCAGGGCGCCCTGGGTCGAGGTCGATGCCGGGGCGCACGACCTGCAGTTCGCCGAATACCCCGAGGAATCGATTGCCCAGTGGCACCAGCGCCTGGGGCTGGAGGCCTGAGCGCAACCGGGGCTTAACAGTCTTTGACAGTTTCCCGACAAAGCTGTCAAAGACTGCCACGCCCCCCTTCCCTAGCATCCGCTGATCCAATTGGCCCTCGGGTGCTGCATGTCCCGCAAACTTCTCGGCCTGCCGCTGGTGGGCCTGCTCTTGAGCAACCTCGGCTGCAACGGCCAGCCTCCAGCGCCGCCGCCCATCGCGCCCGGCGATTACGCCAGCATCATCGGCTACCTGAAGCAGTACATCCCGCAACAGATGGCCGAACATCAGGTGCCCGGGCTATCCATAGCCCTGGTGGACGGCCAGCAACTGATCTGGGCCCGGGGCTTTGGCTTCGCCGACCAGGCCCGGGGCCTGCAAGTGACCGAAAACACCGCGTTTCGCGCCGGTGCCCTGTCGCAATTGCTGACTGCCACGGCGGTGATGCAACTGGTGGAACAAGGGCGCCTGCAACTGGACGCGCCGCTGCAGGACACCCTCAGGGAGTTCTACGTCCGCTCGCGCTTCCACGAGGACCAGAACGCCGCCGACCGGGCCGTGACTCTGCGCCGCCTGCTCAGCCACCAGGGCGGCATTCCCAGCGAATACCTGCGCGACGCACGCACCCCCAACGCCCTCGACGAACTGCCGGGAAAGCTCAGCGGGCTGTGGCTGAGCAACGCTCCGGGAACCCAGACCGCCTACTCCAACCTCGGTTATGCCCTGCTCGGGGCAGCGGTGGAGCGCAGCAGCGGCGTGGATTTCGAACAGCAGTTGCAGAAGAGCCTGCTGCGCCCACTGGGCATGAGCCAGTCGAGCTTTGTCGGGGACAGCCGCGCCCAGCCCTACCGGGCAAGAGGCTATGAAGACGGTGTCAGCAGCGATGCCCTGGTCCGCGACCTTTCCGCCCAGGGCCTGTGGAGCAGCCCGCGGGACCTGAGCCGCTATGTGCGCATGCTGTTCGCCCAGGGCCGGTACCAGGACCGCCAACTGCTCTCGGCGGCATCCATCGACGAAATGGTGCGCACGCAGAACGCCGGCAACCCGCTGGATTTCGACTGCCAGGT